>JAICWZ010000481.1 GCA_025966355.1 Thermomicrobiaceae bacterium | reverse complement strand
CGGATGATAACAGAAGGGACCGTGAGGCGTGGTATCACGCGGAGCGAGCGAAGCAACGCATCGTCCGGGTTTCGTCTCGAGTTACGGAGGATATCGCGCCCCGCAGGGAATGCTCTCGTGGGCGCTCCACCGCATTTCCGGGCTGGGTGTGCTGGCATTTCTTCTCCTGCACATCGTCGACATCTTTCTCGTCGGCTACGGCCCCGGTCCCTTCAATGATCTCCTCTTCCTCTATCGCAATCCGATCTTTCGCATCGGTGAGATCGTGCTGGTCGGTGCCGTCTACTATCACGCCGCCAACGGTGTCCGCATCATCCTGATCGACTTCTGGCCCGCCGCATACAAGATCGAACGTCAGCTTTACTACATCGCAATGGCTGTTTTCATCATCGGCTTTGCCGCGACCGCCGCGGTCATGATCGCGGATATGCTCTAGATGGAGCGCACAAAACGCGAGACAACCGGACCGCGACCGGTGTACCCGACCGGCCAGACGAAAGGCGGAGACTTCGCATGACAGCACCGCATACGCGGGTCGGACGGCCGCGCCCGACCGGCAATAATTTTGAACTCTATTCGTGGTATTTCTTCCGTATCAGCGGTCTGCTGCTCATCTTCCTCGCCGTCACCCATCTCGTCATCATGCACGTCGTCAACAACGTGTCGCAGATCGACTTCAATTTCGTCGCGCATCGCTGGGGCTCGCCCTTCTGGCGCTCGTTCGACTGGCTCCTCCTAATTCTGGCACTTTTGCATGGTTTCAATGGCGCACGCCTTTCGGTCGACGATTACATCCGCAACCGTGGCTGGCGCATTTTCGCGCACTCGGTGATCTGGTCGGCCCTGATAATCTTCATCGTGTTGGGCACGATCGCGATCGTGACCTTCAACCCGGCATCGTTCAGTAACGCCACCGCCTCGGCAGGGAGGTAGACGATGTACCACCGATTCGACGCAGTGATCGTCGGCGCGGGCGGAGCCGGGCTGATGGCCGCCGCACAGATCGCCGACAACGCCAACGTCGCCGTGATCAGCAAGCTCTACCCGTCGCGCTCGCACACTGGCGCTGCCCAGGGTGGTATCGCAGCCGCGCTCGGCAATCAAGAAGAAGACAGCTGGGTCTGGCATATGTTCGACACCGTCAAGGGCGGCGATTACCTCGTCGACCAGGACGCCGCCGAAGTCCTGGCCCGTGAAGCGATCGACGCCGTTTACGATCTGGAGCACATGGGGCTTCCGTTCAACCGGACCGAAGATGGACGCATCGATCAGCGACGCTTCGGTGGGCATACGCGCAACTTCGGCGAGGCCGCCGTCCGCCGCTCCTGCTACGCCGCCGATCGCACCGGACATATGATCCTGCAGACGCTCTACCAGCAGGGAATCAAACATAAAGTCAACTTCTTCAACGAAGTGATGATGCTTGACCTGATTCTCACGGACGATTACGTCTGCACCGGCGTCGTCGGCATGGACATCCTGACCGGCGAGATCCACGTGTTCCACGCCAAAGCGGTGCTACTTGCCACCGGTGGCTTCGGCAAGGTCTTCAAGGTCACCAGCAACGCGCTGACCTTGACCGGCGATGGTTGTGCCATTTCCTTTCGGCGCGGCCTCCCGCTGGAAGACATGGAGTGCTATCAGTTCCATCCGACCGGCATTTACAAGCTCGGCATCTTGCTCTCGGAAGCGTGTCGTGGCGAGGGCGGTATCCTGCGCAACGACCTCGGCGAGCGCTTTATGGAGCGCTATTCACCGACGCTGCTCGATCTCGCTCCGCGCGACATCGTCTCGCGCAGCATCTACCTCGAAATCCAGGAAGGTCGCGGCATCGGGGGCAAAGACTACATCCACCTCGACCTAACCCACTTGCCGCCGGAGACGATCGAAACCAAGCTACCTGATATCGCTGATTTCGTGCGCACCTACATGGGCCTCGATCCGGTCAAGGATCTCGTGCCGATCCAACCGACCGCCCACTACGGAATGGGCGGCATTCCGACCGATGTCGAGGGGCGAGTGATTGTCGACGAGGAGAATACCATCCTCCCTGGTCTGTACGCGGCTGGTGAGTGCGCGTGCGTAAGCGTTCATGGCGCCAACCGGCTCGGGACGAATTCACTCGTCGATCTCGTCGTCTTCGGTCGTCGAGCCGGCCGGCACATGCTCCAGTTCGTCGCCGAAAACGACTTCCAGGCGTTACCGAAGGAACCGGATTTCCGGGCGCGTGCGGAAGTCGCGCGCTACCTCGAGAACGACGGGCACGAGAACGCCGCCGATATCCGCGTCGAACTGCAAGACGCGATGATGTCCAAGGCGGGCATGTTCCGCAACGGCCAGGACCTGACGGAGCTCGAAGGAATCATCGAGGATCTGCG
>JAICWZ010000548.1 GCA_025966355.1 Thermomicrobiaceae bacterium | reverse complement strand
GCGCTCTTCTTCGCCGAAATCGGGCTCCGGCGATCGCACACCCCGGTCGTATTCCTCGATCGCACTGCCGATGGCGTTGGCGATATTCTCGCAGAGGCGATCGAATTCGCTGGCGCTCAACTGCCCGGGCGCGCCGGGAAGACCGCGCTTGATTTCGCTCACGAGTTTGCTGGTATCGACACTGACACGCTGGCTCATGGCAAGCCTCCTTATTCAGGGTGAAGCGCCGTTGGTCTCTGATTATGACTGAACAAGCGGGTACGGGCAACGCTTAAATGGCACGAGGCCGGGATCAAACCGGCCTCGTTCATGCAGTCAGCCTCGTGACTGACGGGGTGTTGTTGGCGGCACTGGCCGCCGCGGATCGCGCGGGATCTAGAAGATGATCGCGCGATCAGCGGTGCGGCGGACAACCTCGAAGTCACGTCGGGCCTCGGAAGCACTCGGGCCACCGTTGTAGCGGCTCCGCGCCAGGGCACCGTAATAGCTCTCGAACTGATTGTCGCGCGCCGGGCCGACGGCCAGGAAGTGCACGAATTTCGAAATCTTTTTCACTGCTCGCTCCTCTTCGCTACTCTCGGCATGTCCCCCATGCCTTACGTTGATTATGATATCACCATATCGTGATAAAGTCAAGGAGGCGGTGTGCCACGCTCCGGTCCTGTTCGGAGCAAGTACGATCGGCCCGGGCGCTGTTCATTGGTCAGTCCGGCACACCAGCCAGGGCGCTTGCCAGCCTTCGCCAGCGTCGCTATCATGCCCGCACAACCACTCGGCTTATTGCACGGGAGTCCGCGCCATGGACAAACTGATCCTCTCCGTCGCCACGACCGGCAGCCGCACCTCGCGCGAGCAGACGCCCCACGTTCCGATCACGCCGGAGGAGATCGCTGACCAGGCGATCGCCTGCTACGCCGAGGGCGCGGCCATCGTCCATATCCATGTGCGCGATGACAACGGCGTCGTTACCTGCGATCCGGCACGCTACGCCCGCGTCGCCGAGATCGTGCGCGAACGCGGCTGCCCGATCATCGTGAACATGTCGACCGGTGGCAATGCCGGTCTGATGTCAGACGAAGATCGCATGGCACCGGTGCGGCTCAGCCCGGAGATCGCCTCCTTCGACGCCGGTTCGATCAATTTCGGCGACGGAGTCTTCGTCAATTCGCCGTCGTTTTTGAACACGCTGGCCGAGCGAATGGACGAATTCGGCGTCAAGCCGGAGATCGAATGCTTCGACACCGGCATGATCGAAAACGCCAAACGGCTCATCGACCGCGGGCTCTTGAAGCCACCCTTCTGGTTCCAGTTCGTGCTCGGTGTGCGCGGCGGGGCGCCGGCCAGCGCCAGCCAGCTGGTGCATATGGTCAACCAACTGCCGCCCGAATCGCACTGGTCGGTCTGCGCCATCGGCCGCGCGCAACTGCCGATGAATATGCTGGCCATCGCCATGGGCGGCCACGCCCGCACCGGCCTGGAGGACAACATCTACTATTCCTACCGGGTCCTGGCCGAAGGCAACGCGCCGCTCGTCGCGCGTGTCGCGCGCATCGCTCACGAAGCGGACCGCGAACTGGCGACGCCCGATGAGGTGCGCGAACTCCTCGGGATCGAGCGTCGCTGATGCGCATCATCGCCGCCGAACTGTCGCATGAAACCAATACCTTCAGCAGCGTCCCGACCGATCTGGCCGCCTTCGAACGCGCCGGCATTCATCGCGGTGTCGAGATCGAGCGGCATCTGGCCAACACCGCCACGCCCTTTGCCGGTTTCCTCGATACCTCGGCCGAGCACGGCTTCGAACTGGTGCCGCTGCTCGCCGTCTGGGCCACCCCATCGGGCATGGTCAGCGGCGACGCGCTCGCGACGCTGGTCGATGAGATCATCGCCGGTATCCAGGCGCACGCGCCCTACGACGGCATCCTGCT
>JAICWZ010000304.1 GCA_025966355.1 Thermomicrobiaceae bacterium | reverse complement strand
TGTCGCCGGCGGCGACCGGAAGGTTGGTCGCGATCCGTGCGGTGCCAGCGTTGCCGGGGGCGACGAAGATTTCTGAAACGCGCGGCGATTGCGCCAGCTTCCAGGCGAGTGCGTGTTCGCGCGCGCCGCTACCGACGACAAGTATTCGCAGAGATGGCGTAGTGGCCAGCGGTCCTACTCCCATTCTATGGTGGAGGGCGGCTTGCTCGAAATGTCGTAGACGACGCGGTTAATGCCGCGTACTTCATTGGTGATGCGATAGCTCATACGCGCCAGCAGATCGTAGGGGAGACGCGCCCAGTCGGCGGTCATGGCGTCGTTGCTGGTCACAGCACGGATGGCGCAGACCTTAGCATAGGTGCGCAGATCGCCCATGACGCCGGTCGATTGCACCGGCAGCAGCACCGCGAAGAACTGCCAGACTTCCTGCCCGAGGCCCGCGGCTTCGATCTCATAGCGCACGATCGCGTCAGCCTTGCGCAGAATCTCGATCGACTCGGGCGTGATGTCGCCGAGAATACGGACCGCCAGGCCCGGACCGGGGAACGGCTGGCGGTAGACGATCTCGTCCGGCAGCCCGAGCACTTTGCCGACCGCTCGCACCTCATCCTTGAAGAGGAAGCGGAGCGGTTCGACCAATTCGAATTGCAAATCCTCCGGCAGGCCGCCGACGTTGTGATGCGTCTTGATCTTGTCGGCCGTTTTCGAGATTTTGGTCGCGCTCTCGATGACGTCTGGATAGAGCGTCCCCTGCGCCAGAAACTTGAACGGCCCATGTTCCTCAGCCGCTGTTTCGAAGACCCGGATGAACTCGTCGCCGATGGCGATTCGCTTCTTTTCCGGATCGTTCACGCCGTCAAGCCGCTTCATGAAGCGCTCGGTCGCATCGACGTAGACGAGATTCATCTTGAAGTGACGTTCGAAGACGTCCTGCACCGTTTCGGCTTCGCCCTCACGCAGCAGACCGGTGTTGACGAAGACGGGCGTCAGTTGCGGACCGATCGCCTCGTGGATCAGCGCCGCCGCGACCGATGAATCAACGCCGCCGGAGAGCGCGAGCAGGACGCGCTCGTCGCCGACCATGGCGCGGATCGATTCGACCGACGACTGCACGAACGATTCGGAACTCCAGTTGCCGGTGCAGCCGCAGACGTCGTACAGGAAATTGCGCAGTATCGTTCCGCCCAGCGGTGTGTGCGCCACCTCCGGGTGGAATTGCAATCCGATGATCGCGTCGCGGCTCATGGCGGCATAGGGTGAATTCGGACTTTGGGCCAACGACACGAAGCCGTCGGGCAGCGCCTCGATGCGATCACCGTGGCTCATCAGGACGTCGAGCTCATCCGGCAGGTCGGTGAAGATTCCGCCCGGCCGGCTGACATGAATCGTCGCCACGCCGAATTCGCGATCGTTGGCGGAGGCAACCTTGCCGCCGAGCGCCTCGGCCAGCAGTTGCATGCCATAGCAGATGCCGAGGACCGGCAGACCGGATGCCAGCACCCAGTCGGGCAACTTTGGCGCGCCCGGCTCGTAGACGCTGGCCGGGCCACCGGATAGGATGATGCCGCGCGGGTGCAGACGCTCGACGTCGCTCCAGGTGACGTCATGCGACAGCAGCTCAGAATAGACGTTCGCCTCACGGGTGCGCCGGACGATGAGCTGCGCGAATTGCGAACCGAAATCGAGGACGACGACGGAATCAACCCCGGCGTCGAGTCCGATCGGACTTGCCGGGCGGAGCGCGTCCGTCGTGTCGCTCGACTGGGGCGTCGAAGATTGTTCGGTCTGCAAATGATCTCCTTTGCAGGGGCATGCACGGAGCGGCCGATTCACGGCCCTAGTTTACCCCGGCGACGGCGATATGTGAGGATGAGAACGTGTATCATGCCGTGCGGAGGTGGCGGCGCGGATGATCCCGAAACAGGCCAACAACCGCGATTCGGCGCGCAGCGCACGACTTGTCGTGCTGCTTTCGGGCGGTGGGCGTACGCTGGCGAATCTGCTGCGCTGTCGCGAGGCCGGCACACTTCCAATCGAGGTCGTGCGCGTCATCAGCACCCGCAAGCAGATTCGCGGGAACGATGTCGCGCGTGATGCCGGAATCCCGCTATCGCTCATCCCGCGCCGAGATTTTCCGACTCCGGAGGCGTTCAGCGACGCGGTCCATGACGTGCTCGGGGCGGAAGCGCCGGATCTGGTCGTTATGGCCGGCTTTCTTTCGAAGATCACCATTCCCGACGAGCTAAACGGCCGCGTCATGAACATCCATCCGGCCCTCTTGCCGCTTTTTGGCGGACAGGGCCACTATGGTGATCACGTGCACGAAGCGGTGCTGGCGGCCGGAATGAAGGTTTCCGGCTGCACGGCACACTTTGTTAACAATGAGTACGACGCCGGGCCGATCATCGCCCAGCGCTGCGTGCCGGTGCTGGAAGATGACGATGTCGACTCGCTGGCGGCCCGCGTCTTCGCCTGCGAATGCGAGCTTTATCCGTCTGCCATTCGTCTCTTTGTCGAAGGCCGGCTGCGCATCGAGGGAACGCGCGTGCGCGTTTTGCCGGAGAAGCTCGCCTGACGAGACCTGATCGCATGTTGCGCGCGACGAGAGCGGCGCTCATACTTGATCCGGTTCGCGAGACTACGGGAGGGAATCGTTTTTCGTGCAGGTCAATTCGCTCCGCGTGGGGGTCGTTGGCACGGCCA
The DNA here is from genome assembly GCA_025966355.1 of Thermomicrobiaceae bacterium. Classification (GTDB taxonomy): domain Bacteria; phylum Chloroflexota; class Chloroflexia; order Thermomicrobiales; family Thermomicrobiaceae; genus CALAGB01. Next base: position 845 of record JAICWZ010000304.1, on the reverse strand, counting down.
CCGGTTCCGCGGTGCACATTCCAGGTCTGCGACACGTGCCGCTGGTCGAAGTGGCGGCGGTGGCCGGTATCGACGGCAGTTCGGCATCGTCGGTAGCCGCCCGCTATCGTATCCCTGACTACTTTGATGACTACCGGCTGATGTTTCGCCGCGCCGGAATTAACGCGGTGACGATCGCCGTACCGGCGGAATTTCACCACAGCGTCGTCATCTCGGCGGTCGAGCACGGTCTGCACATCCTGTGCGACGCACCGATGGCGCGCTCGGCGGCTGAAGCGCGCGACATGCATCGCCTCGCGCGCGACGGCCAGGTGTTTGGTTCGATCGTCTTCCCGGCCCGCTGCATTCCGGCCCGTATCCGGGTCAAGCAACTCATCGATTCCGGTTATATCGGCAAACTGCAATCGATCAGCGTTACGGTCTTCCGCTCGCCGCACGAAAAGAGCCGGACGATGGTGCCGCTGGAGCCGAAGGTGAGCCTCATCCAGCAGCTCGGCAACGACTACGTCGACACCTTGCGCTGGTGGTGCGGTGATGTGTATGCCGTCTCCGGTGCGCGTACGGCGCCGGCAGTGGCCGACATCGAAGCGCAGCAGCCGAACTCCAACTTCGCGATTCTCTTGCAGTTTGGATCAGGCGCGGTCGGTTCGATCCATGTTTGCGCCACCTCGCCGATCGATCTCGGCGACGAGGTGGTCATTGTCGGAACGGACGGCATGCTGGCGCTGCGCAACGACGCCAAGATTTTCGGCAGCAAACGCGACCAGTACCAGATCGCTGAACTTCCGATTCCGGAGGAGTTGACGAGCGATGCTCCAGCGAGTGTCGATCCGCGTGTCGTGCCG
>JAICWZ010000392.1 GCA_025966355.1 Thermomicrobiaceae bacterium | reverse complement strand
TGCTTCGAAAACGGCTGCGTCGTATCGATCGTCCCAACCGCGCCCTGCTCGATCGCCTTCTGGCGTTTCCCCTCAGTGCTGGCACCGGCGTAGACACGGGCACCGGCACAGCGCGCGATTTCGATGGCCGCCACGCCAACACCGCCGCCGGCCGCCAGCACGAGCACCAGATCACCGGCCGTCACGTCGCCTGTCGTCTCGACCAGCCGCCAGGCTGTACAGAAGCCGGCCGGGATCGCGGCCGCGCGGATGAAGTCGAGGCTATCGGCCAGCGGCTCCAGGTTGGCGGCCGGCACCGACACGTATTCCGCGAAGCCACCCTGCGTGTGCTCGCCGAAAATGTGATATTCGGGACACATCGAGTTCTCGCCGCGGAGGCAGAACTCGCACGCTCCGCAGGACAATCCGCCATAGATCGTGACCCGGTCGCCGACCTTGACCGACGTCACGTCGCTGCCGATCGCCTCGACCTCACCGGCGATATCGCCACCGGTGATCACCGGATACTCAAGCTCTTTCCAGGGGAAGACCGGCTGCGGCGGGCCGGTGCGCGCCCAGATATCCATCCGGTTGAGCGCGCACGCCCGCACACGGACCAGCGCATCTTGCGGTCCAACTTCGGGCCGCGACACCTCGTCGACCGAAATGACCTCCGGTCCGCCGCGCGCATGGACGACGGCCGCGCGCATCGTTGCCATCTGTTTCCTCCTTCAATTGACAGATCACGGGACACATCACGACTATGTGCTGCGGCTGCGCGGATCGTAGGCGTCACGCAGGCCATCGCCGACCAGGTTGAACGCGATCACGACCAGGAAGATCGCGATGCCGGGGAAGGTCGTTACGTTCCAGGCGACCTGCATCACGCTGCGTCCGTCGGCCAGCATCGCCCCCCATTCGGCCGATGGCGGCTGCGCACCGAGACCGATGAACGACAGCGCCGAGACGTTCAGAATGGCGAGCGCGGCGTTGAGCGACGCCTGGATGATGATCGGGCTCAATCCGTTCGGCAGGATATGCCGGAAGATAATCGTCCGATTATCGACACCGATGCAACGCGCCGCCTCGACGAATTCGCGATCGCGCAGCCGCAACACTTCACCACGCACCAGCCGCACGTAGATCGGAATCGAGGTCACGGCGATCGCCACGCTGATCGTCCAGAGATGCACGCCGAGCGATGCCATGATTGCCATCGCCAGCAGGAGCGATGGGAAAGCGAGCAGGATATCGGTGAGCCGCATGATGATCGAATCGGTCCAGCCCAACCAATAGCCCGACGCAAGGCCGACCGGCACACCGATGAGCAACGCAATGATGACCGCTGCCATCGACACCGGAATCGTGATGCGCCCGCCGTAGATGACCCGGCTCAGCACATCGCGTCCCAGACTATCGGTGCCGAACAAGTGCGATGTGCTCGGACCTTGCAGGCTGGCACCGAGATCCTGGGTATACGGGTTATCCGGCGCGATCAACGGCGCCAGAATCGCCGCCAGCACGATGATCAGGATGATGACCGCGCCGACACCGGCCGCCCGGTTGCGCAAGAGTCGCTTCAACGGGCCACGACCGCGCGACATTCGACCGCTGCCGAACGCCTGGAGCGCCGCTGCCGACGGAGCCGTTCGCATCTCACTCATGAATAGCGAATCCGCGGATCGACGATGCCGTAGAGCAGATCAACGATCAAGTTCACAACCACAAAGACAACGGCCGTCAGAAGCACCCCTCCTTGCACGATCGGAAAATCGCGCGCCTCGATCGAATCGACGAGAAAGCGTCCGATCCCCGGCCAGGAGAAGACCGTTTCGGTGAGCACCGCGCCGCTTAGCAACTGTCCGACCTGCAAGCCGACGACGGTCATGACCGGAATGAGCGCGTTTTTCAGCGCGTGCCGGATGAGCACGAACGACTCGCTCAGTCCCTTGGCACGCGCCGCCTGCACGTAGTCTTGATTCAACACATCGAGCAACGATCCGCGCGTCATGCGCGCCACGGTCGCCATGGCAAACAACGACAGCGTGATCGTCGGCAGGACGAAATGCGAGAGGCCGCCACGGCCGGCAGCCGGGAACCAGCCGAAATGCAGGCTGAAGAGCAGAATGAGCATTAGCCCGAGCCAGTAGGCCGGGGTCGAGAGACCGAAGAGCGCCAGCACGCTCAGAATATTGTCGACGAGACTGTATTGACGCGTCGCCGAGATGATGCCGAACGTCATTCCGACAATCACCGCGAGCACCATCGCCGCGCCGGAAAGCTGGGCCGTCGCGATGAAGCGGGGTGCCAGCTCGGAGGTGACGGCATCGTGCGTAATGACCGATTGGCCGAGGTCGCCGTGCACGAGCCGATTCATGTAGTGGTAGTACTGCTCGTAGAGTGGTTCGTTTAACCCGAGCATCGTGCGAATTTCGTCGACCTGATCAGGAGTCGCCGTCGGACCGGCGATGAGGCGTGCGGGATCACCTGGCGTCAGATGCAGCATCATGAAGACCAGCACCGAGACACCGAAGAGAATCGGCACCAGCATGATAATCCGACGGAGTGTGTAAGCAAGCACGAGCGCTCCGGTTCAAGAAGAACGGGTCAATCAACGAGAACGGCGAGCCGTCGCCAGCAACGTTGGTGGACGACGGCTCGCGGGGATTGGCTAGGCTTTGTAGCCCGAGAAACGGACGACCAGCACCTCCTGCAGGTCATCGTAGACGTTGACAACTTTCTTGCTGACACCGGTCAGGTTCTGTTGCCAGTCCAACCAGACGACCGGCGCGTCCTGCCAGATCAGCGTTTGCGCCTGTCCATAGAGATCGGCGCGTTCCTGGTCGCTGGTCGATTGCACGGCCTTGTCAAGCAG
>JAICWZ010000207.1 GCA_025966355.1 Thermomicrobiaceae bacterium | reverse complement strand
GGGGTCCAGCCGAAGCCGAAGGCCATACCGAGCAACAGCGTCTCGGAGCGCGTCAACGACCGATTGTAGCTCGGATGAAAGCGCCGCTCGCGCAGCAGAACGGGCAGTTGGAAGAGCCCCATCAGGAAGAAGCCGGCCAGAATCATGAAGGCGCCGGCCAGCCGGTTCATGACGAGTCGATTTTGCTGGAGCAAGTTGCCGAAGCTGCCGGCTGTGACGCCGAGCACGACAAAGACGAGCGTGAATCCCGCCACGAAGACGAGACTGGCGAAGAGCAGCCGCTTGCTCGCATCGACGCTCTGTGTCTTGCCATCGACGGTAATGCCGGATATGAGGGAGAGATAGCCGGGCACGACCGGCGCCACGCAGGGCGAGACGAACGAGATGACGCCCGCCCCGAAGGCCGCGAGGAGGCTCAGGCTGGCCGCATCAGCCACCGCTGATCGACTCCAGCGCCGTCTTGATCTGATCGACGGATTGCACGGCGCCCGGGAACTTTCCTTCGAGGGCGCCATCCGGACCGACGACAAACGTCTCGGGCACGCCGGCGACGCCGTAGTCGATCGCGATGTGCCCATTCGAATCTGGGCCGTTAAGGTAATTGAGGTTGTACTGCTGGATAAACGTCTTCGAGTCGTTGGTCGCGTCCCATGCCGCGATACCGATCACAACGACATTCGCCGGCGCATCATTGGCTTCATAGTTGGAAAGGAGCGGTGCTTCTGTTTGACACGGTTGGCACCACGATGCCCAGAAGTTGAGGATTACCGTCTTGCCGCGAAGATCCTTGAGCGACACCTTCTTGCCCGTATTGAAGTCGGTCACCGTGAAATCCGGTGCTGTGCGGTTCGTAAACGGGATGAAGACGCCGGGTGCGTTGATGCGGCCGTTCTGTGCCACGTCGTCCGACTTCGGCCCGAGCAGCGTCCACGCAAGCAACGCGAGCAGGCCAACCACGAGCGCGATGGCGATGCCGGGGATAATGCGTCCGCGAACCGATGGGATACCTGTTACTTGCACACCTCAACCTCGTTGCTGGCTGGCTCGATCGGAAAACCATACGGCTCCACCGACAAATAGTATGAATCAGAGCGCAGCGATGTCAAAGGAATTTTCCGCGCGCGAACGGGCTCAACCTCTGACAAATCGGGATTCAGTCCGCTTCGAGATACGAGACCTGCGCGCCGAGCGCCGCGAGCTTGCCGACGATATCCTCATAGCCGCGCCGCAGATGCTGGATCTCGCTGATATGCGTTTCGCCCTCCGCGACGAGGCCGGCCAGCACCAAACAGGCACCGCTCCGAATATCCAGCGCCTGAACCTCCGCGCCATGCAGCCGTGTCGGTCCGTTGATGATCGCCTGCTGCCGGTCGATGACGTCGATATCGGCACCCATGCGCCGCAATTCTTCGCTATAGCGCAGGCGATCATTGAAGACACGTTCATAGACCCGGCTGCTGCCGTGCGCCTGCGTCATGAGCACAGTGAAGGCGGCTTGCAAATCGGTCGGGAAGCCGGGGAATGGCAACGCCTGGATCTCCGTCGCGGTCAACGCGCCCCGACCACGGACCATCATCGAATCGGCGCTCCACCAGACTTCCGAACCCGCCTCACGCAGCTTTGAGGTAAGCGGCAGCATGTCCTTTTCCGAAACATGCTCCAGAATCACCTCACCGTCGGTGATCGCCGCGCCAATGGCGATCGTTCCGGCTTCGATCCGGTCGGGCAGAATGGCCACGCGATAGCCACGCAGCCGGTCGACGCCATCAACACGAATATGCGGCGTCCCGACGCCTTTGATGCGCGCGCCCATATCCTCCAGCAACGAGCCGATAAAGGCGATTTCCGGCTCGGAGGCAGCGTTCACGATGGTTGTCGTACCGCGAGCCAGCGTTGCCGCCATGAGCAGATTTTCGGTGCCGGTGTGGCTTGGATAGTCCATATACAGCTCGGAGCCGTAGAGCCGGTGGGCGGTCATGCGGTAGCCATTGTCGTCTTGCTCGATGTTCGCGCCCATCTGCCGGAAACCGCGCAGATCGACATCGACCGGGCGTGTCCCGAGTTTGCAGCCGCCCGGCGCCGACGAACCGGCCTGCCCAAAGCGCGACAGCAGTGGACCGCTGACCAGGAACGATGCGCGCATCTTTTCGACCAACTGTGCCGGAGCGTCAAACTCCGAGACATCGCGCGCGCAGATGCGAATCCGATGATTCGTCTGGTCGAAGTCGACGTCGGCGCCGAGCCCACGCAGCAGATCGACCATCACGAGCACATCTTCAAGAACCGGCACATTTTCCAGCAGGCACTCTTCTTCGGTCAGAAGTGCGGCTGCCATGGCGGGCAGCGCCGCGTTCTTGGCGCCGTCGATGCCCACTCGCCCCGCGAGTCGTGCTCCACCATGCAAAACGATCGTCTTGGCATCGACAGCTACCTGCATCCCAGTCTCTCCCGATCCATTGCACCCAATGGCTTGAACGCTTCGTCATTCGCTGAATGTTCGAACGCGGAACGTCCCCACGTCTCCGCATTCCGTCGTCAAGCATAAACGAAAACGGAAGGTGGCGTGGGCCATCTTCCGTTTCAGATTGCCAGTTAATTGACCACCAGGCACGTCGCTACGACGAGCGATCGGCTCCCGGCCGGCCGGATGTCGCGCGGCCGTGGGTTCGCTGGCCAACGCGGAGTCGTACGAGCGATCGGCGGAGCGCGATTTCGGCGCGCAGTAGATCGATCTCCGACGCGCGGTTCGAGACACGTGCCTCGGCACGATCACGCGCGGCCTGGGCACGCGCCAGATCGATCTCTTCGGAGCGCTCAGCCGTGTCGGCCAGCACGCGGACCGTGTCGTGCGCAATCTCGATGAAGCCGCCCGCCACGAAGAGCGATTCTTCCTGACCCGCCTTCTTCACGCGCATCTCACCGAGCGCCAGCGTCGAAATGAGCGGCGCGTGTCGAGGGAGAATCCCGAGCGTGCCGTCCGCGCCGGGCGCGATCACCATATCAACATCGTCCTCGGCGAAGACGATGCGTTCTCCTGTCACCACCTCGACGGTCAGCTTCGCCATGCTTCTCCCTCAGTCGCCATTGGATCATCGACCCACGTTGGGCTACGTGTTAGGCCTCGACCGACGCCATTTGCTGCGCCGTCTCAACCGCCTCATCGATGCCGCCGACCATGTAGAACGCCTGCTCCGGCAGGCTGTCGTGCTTGCCGTCGAGAATCTCGCGGAAGCCACGCACCGTCTCGGCGCGATCGACGTAGCGACCCGGGCGACCGGTGAACGCTTCGGCAACGAACATCGGCTGGGTCAGGAAGCGCTGGATCTTGCGAGCGCGCGACACGGTCACCTTGTCGTCGTCGCTCAACTCCTCGATACCGAGGATGTTGATGATGTCTTGCAGGTCACGGTAGCGCTGCAAGAGTCGCTGCACTTCACGAGCGACGTTGTAGTGCTCTTCGCCAACGATCTGCGGATCGAGAATACGCGAGGTTGAGGCGAGCGGGTCGACGGCCGGGTAGAGCCCCTGGTCGGCGATCGAACGCTCCAGTGAAATCGTGGCGTCGAGGTGGGCGAAGGTCGTGGCCGGGGCCGGATCGGTGTAGTCGTCAGCCGGCACGTAGACCGCCTGCACCGACGTAATCGAGCCCTTCTGCGTCGAGGTAATGCGCTCTTGCAGCTGGCCCATCTCGGAACCGAGGGTCGGCTGGTAACCGACGGCGCTCGGCATACGACCGAGCAACGCCGACACTTCGGAACCGGCCTGCACGAAGCGGAAGATGTTGTCGATGAAAAGCAGCACGTCGCGGCCTTCGTCGCGGAAGTACTCGGCCATCGTCAGACCGGTCAGGCCGACGCGCAGGCGCGCTCCCGGCGGCTCGTTCATCTGCCCGTAGACGAGGACCGTCTTGTCGACGACGCCCGATTCGTGCATTTCGCCCCAGAGCTGGGTACCTTCGCGTGAGCGCTCGCCCACGCCGCAGAAGACCGAGTAACCACCGTGCTCGGCGGCGATGTTTCGGATCAGCTCCATGATGATAACGGTCTTGCCGACACCGGCACCGCCGAAGACACCCGTCTTACCACCCTGAGTAAATGGGGCGATCAGGTCGATGACCTTGACGCCGGTTTCGAAGACGCTGACGGTCGTCGACTGCTCTTCGAACGATGGCGCGGAGCGGTGAATTGGGTACTCGATATCGGTGGCTACCGGACCAGCGTTATCGACCGGTTCGCCGACGACGTTGAAGATACGACCGAGCGTCGCCGGGCCGACCGGAACCATGATTGGTCCACCTGTGTCAACCGCGTCGGCTCCACGACGGAGACCATCGGTCGTCGACATCGCGACGGCGCGGACCCAGTCGTTTCCGAGGTGCTGCTGCACTTCACAAATGAGCGGCTTTTCCGCGCCCTCGATGGTGACTTCCAGAGCGTTGTAAATCTCCGGGAGTTCCTCAGCCGGAAACTCCACGTCGACGACGACTCCTTGAATTTGTACGATTTTCCCGACTGCCATTGCGGCTATC
>JAICWZ010000466.1 GCA_025966355.1 Thermomicrobiaceae bacterium | reverse complement strand
GAGTAGCGCCGCTTCGTCAACAACCTGCCCGCGTGAGATATTGACGAACATCGCGCCCGGCTTAATCGCTTCGATCGCCGCTCGGTCCATCAGATTTTCGGTCTCCGGCGTATGTGGGCAACTGAGTACGACCGCATCCGCTTCACTTAACATCTCATGCAATTGTTCGCGTGTGTACGCTTTGTCCACCCCCAGCTCAGCCGCGCGCTCGGCGCCGCCACGCCGGCCCATGACGGTAACCCGCATGTTAAACGCGCGCCCGATGTGCGCCACTTGAGATCCGATTCGGCCAGGCCCGACGATCGCCAGCGTTTTGCCGTCGAGCTCGTCGGAACAGAACCGCTGCCAGCGATGCTCGCGCTGATCGCGTTGCAGTCTTGGCAATTCCTTGACGTGCGAGAGTAGCGCCAGGAAGACGAACTCGGCCAGCGGACGGGCATGTACGCCACTGGCAGTCGTCACGATCAGATCGGTATCCTGGAGCCCCATGCGCGCGATCTGCTGCCCGACTCCGGCGCTGGTCGTCTGCACCCACTTGAGGCGCGGCGCAAGCTCGAGCATTGAGGCACTTTTCGGCATCGGATATGGGAAATCAAACAGGAAATCCGCCTCACTGAGTCGCCGGCGCAGCAACGCTTCTTGTTCCTCGGTATGCGTGAAGCCGGCCGGACCGTGATGATCGGCGACGTATTGCGTCGGCGGATAGAGTTCCGGCTCATAGATGACGGTGACTCGCTCCGGATCGACCGCCCGAACCTGATCGACAAATCCCGGTTCTAGTGGAGATGCGATGAAGAGATTGAAGGTTTGCTCTCCGCTCCGCGACATGTTCCCCCTGCTTTCATGATTCTTGCTTGACCGCACCAGACCGCCAGCAGGTTAGCATGAAACGGGCTCTCGGCATATCAGGACGCCCGGCGGCCGGTGCTATACTCGCGCTGCGAACGGATTGGCCGGCGGGCCAGCTTGGGAAAGGTCGATCGACGTGAAGCGTACGGCCGAAGTCGTGATTATCGGCGCTGGAATTACCGGTTGCAGCATCGCCTATCATCTCGCCGAGCGAGGTGTCACCGACGTGCTCGTGCTCGAAAAGGATGAGATCGGCCGTGGCGCCACGGCGGACGCCGCAGGCGGCATTCGTCTCCAGTTTTCGACCCGCACCAATATCGAGCTATCGCGCTACTCCCTCGCCATCTGGGAGAACTTTAAAGAGCTGTTTGGCATCGACATCGCCTTTCACCAGCAAGGCTATCTCTTTCTGCTCACGAGCGAGGATGAAGTCCAGACGTTTCGTGAAACCGTTCGATTCCAGCAGGAGATGGGGGTTCCGGTGCGAGAGATCAGCACCGATGACATCCGCCGGATACATCCATCGCTGGTGCTCGATGATGTGCTCGGCGGCACGCTCTGCATGAGCGATGGTTGGGCCGATCCGTACAGCTCGACGATGGGCTTCGCGCAACGCGCCCGCGCGCTTGGCGTTGAGATTGCCGAAGAAACGCCGGTCACCGGCCTCCTCAGTGAGAACGGCCGCATCACGGGAGTGGAAACGTCAAAAGGCGTTGTCGCCACGTCGACCGTCGTGATCGCCGCCGGTGCCTACGCTGGTGAGGTTGGAACGCTCGCCGGTGTTGAGATTCAAGTGGCGCCTTACCGGCGCATGAGTTTCGTTACCGAGCCGTTCGACGCGATTCCGCAGTCGGTACCGATGACGATCGACTTTTCCACCGGACTCTATTTCCACCCCGAAAGTGGTGGCTTCCTCTTCGGCATGTCGAACGAAGATGAACCGAGCAGTTTCAACCGGACGGTCGATGACGACTGGATGAACCACACCGTGACTGAGCTCTGTCGCCGGGTACCGGTCTTCGGCGACGCGCGGGTGCGTCGCGGCTGGGCCGGATTCTATGAAATCACGCCCGACGACAATCCCGTACTCGGCCATGTCGATGGAGTCGAGGGCCTGATTGTTGCGTCAGGCTTCAGCGGGCATGGCTACATGCAAGGCCCGGCGATCGGGCGCTGCATGTCCGAGCTCATCGTCGATGGAGTCGCGAGCACCGTCGATATCAGTGCGTTCTCACCCAACCGGTTCGCCAGCGGTCAGCTCGCCCAGGAACACAACGTCATCTGATTGGTGCCGAATGGATGCCGATGATCCTCGGAACCGCGCAACTGAGACTTCACATCCCGGAAGCGCAATCGCTGAAGGATCGACGGCGCGTGGTGAAGTCGATCGTTCAGCGCGTTCGAAATCGCTTCGACGTCGCCATCGCCGACGTCGATGAGCAACCACAGTGGCAGGTCGTGACACTCGGTGTGGTGGCGGTTGCGAATTCGAGCAACCACGTCGAAACCGTGGTGCAACAGGTCATCAATTTCGTCGAGCAGAACATCCAATCCGGCTACCTGACCGACGT
>JAICWZ010000305.1 GCA_025966355.1 Thermomicrobiaceae bacterium | reverse complement strand
CAAGAAATAGGGGAAGAGTACCTAATGCACCTAAAGCGAGGAGCTCGAGACGAACTTCAGATTGAGCGATTTGGCCACCTGCTCGAAAAAGCGCTGCAACACGGGGTCGGCGGTGGCCGACACTACCTCCTGGCCACCCTGACCGCGACCGGCACCGTCGAGATTGACCATCAGCCGCAGGTTGCCGTCCGGCTGATTCCCGGCGAAGCCGCGCGAGCTCTGCCAGGAGCCGAGCAGCCCGATCTCCTCGCAGCCGAAGCAGACGATGCGAATCGTGCGCTTGAGCTGCCCGGCGAACGGCGAGAGCAAGCGACCGACTTCGAGCGCGGTGACGGCTCCGGCGGCATTGTCGCTGGCGCCCTGCGAGATATCGTGGCCATCGTAGTGGCCACCGAGCAGGATCATCTCGTTGGCCAGCTCGCCGCCGGGGATGTCGCCGACGACGTTGGAGGAATGCGAGCGGAAGGTCGAGTTCTCGACGCGAATGCGAACGCTCGGTGTGCCGCGTTGCGCCAGACGACGAATCGTCGCGCCCGCTTCATAGGAGATACCGATGCCGGGGATGGCGGCTTCATGATCGCTCGAGTTCGGCCCGCCCGGTTTCTGAGCATAGAGCGCGCCGCTGATATGCAGCATGCCGGGGTTCTGGTTGATGAAGATGCAGGCGATGGCGCCTGCTTCGACGGCGCGCTGGAACTTGTCGGTACGGTGGCTCTTCGATTCACCCGGGCGGTTTGTTTCGGCGTCGGTGAGCACGATCTTGCCGCGCGCGGCATCGCCGATCTCCGCGAAATCGGCGGCCTCGCCTTCACCAACGTCGACCACCTCGGCCTCGTAGCTGCCGCTGCCGGTATAGGGCATCGAAATCGCCGAAAAGCTCCGCTCGACCGGCTCGGTCATCGCCAGAAAGCAACTGCCGCGCGACCAGCTGTACATCGGGAAGCGATCGAGGTGTACGTTCCTTAGGCCGTATTCGGTCATCTTCGACTGCAAGAACTCGCTGGCGCGATGTTCGCGGTCGCTGCCACCGAAGCGATGGCCGAAGTCGTCGCAGAGGCGCAGCAGGTTCTCGTACGGGTAGCTCGACGTCCAGGCATTGCCCGCGATCTGCTGGTTGATCTCGTTTCTCGTTGCCATCTCGTCGCCTTTCTTGCTGCACCAGTTTCGCTCGCTCGTGTTCGAGCACCAATCGGCTGCCAGTTCGCCTATTGTGAGCCAGCGCGAGCGATTTCTCAACGGGACGACTGACGGCGAACCGTCAGTCGTCGGAAAACGAGCTGGTGGCACAAAGGAGTCGCTGTGCGGTCGCAGCGACTCCTTCGGTCTAAGCGCTTACCGAGATCGCCTTGTGTTTGTAGATCCAAAGCGATCCGAGATACATGGCGACCAGGATCCCGACGCACCACGCCACCGCGGTCCAGACGCTCCCACCAGCGGTCCCGCTGGTCAGGAGTGAGCGCATTGTTTCGATCACCGGCGTCATCGGCTGGTTATCGGCAAACCAGCGCAGGATCGGGGTCATCGAGTCCGTCGGCACGAATGCCGGGCTGATGAAGATGAGCAGGATGAGGATGTAACTGAACGCACCGGCGCCTTCAACGGTTTTCGCGAGCAGGCCAAAGAAGATGGCAAGCCAGGTCGTCGCGAGCGTGAAGAGCACGAGGAGGGCCGCGAAAATCAACCACTCGCCCGGTCCCGCGTCGGAGCGGAAACCGACCGCAAACGCCACCGCGAGAACCAGGAGCGATGAGACCAAATTGGATAGCGTCGACGACGCGACCTGGCCGGCCAAAATCGACGACGGCGCGACCGGCATGGTACGGAAGCGGCTGATGATGCCCTTATGCACGTCAAGGCTCAGACGTACCGCGGCATAGGCGATGCCACTAACGACAGCCATGATGATGATGCCCGGCGTGATGAAGTCGACGTACTTAACGTTGTCAGTCGACTTGCCGATCGCACCGCCGAAGACGTAGACGAACAGCAGCATCATCGCAATCGGCATGAGCACCACGGTGATGATGGTGTCCGGGCTGCGAACGATGTGACGCAGGCTCCGCTTGGTCATTGTCCAGGTGTCTTTGAGTGTCCGTGACATTCTGTTCTCCCTATTCACGACCGGTGATCTTGAGGAAGACATCGTCGAGTGTGGGTGATCGTTGGGAAAAATCGACCGGCTCGATGCGGGCATCGCGAAGCTGCGTGAAGAGTTGGGCGAGTTGCTCGACGCTGTTGGTTGCGTCCACGCTCAGCTTCATGCCATCTGATGCCGCAACCTGGTAACACGGCTCCAGAGCTTGCGTAGCCGCTGTTCGCTGCGCCTCGTCATGGAAGGTCAGTTCAATCACGCCGCTCGGCACCAATTTCTTGAGCTCGCGCGCCGTGCCGGTGGCTGCGATCGTGCCGCCATGCAATATGGCGATTTTGTCCGCCAGCTGGTCGGCTTCTTCGAGGTACTGGGTTGTGAGAAAGATGGTCGTGCCGGTGCGGGCGAGCGTTCGGATCGCGTCCCACATACCGTTGCGGACCTCCGGGTCAAGGCCGGTTGACGGCTCGTCGAAGAAGATGATCGACGGCGTACCGATCAAACTCATCGCGATGTCCAACCGGCGCCGCATGCCGCCGGAGAACGTCGCCACGCGGCGATCGGCGGCATCGACAAGGCCGAACCGTTCGAGTAAGTCGTGTGCGGTTTTCGCCGAGTTGGGGACATGGCGCAGGTCGGCGATGAGTTCCAGGTTCTCAAGCGCGGTAAGGATATCGTCGACGGCGGCGAATTGACCGGTCAGGCTGATCTGCTGGCGCACCTTGTCCGGTTGGGTTGCGACATCGAAGCCGTTGATCGTCGCGCGACCGCCATCGGCCGCGATGAGTGTCGTCAGGATGTTGATCGTGGTCGTCTTGCCCGCCCCATTGCTGCCGAGCAAGGCAAAGATCGATCCCGCCTCGACATCAAAACTCACTCCTCGAAGTACAGTGTTGTCGTCATAGGTCTTTTCAAGACCGTTCACGCTGATCGCGTTCTCCACAGGTCCTCCTTGGTTGCATGCCTGGCATGTGTAGAGGTCATCATCCTGAGTGAACTCAGGGTGCCGGATTGAATTGCGGTGCGCGGACTCGCGGATGCGCGATGCAGAACTCATGGTCGTTTCCGACCCTTTCCTGGGCGGTGCGCCGTGTCCGGGAGTTGCCCGGAGGCAACGAGCGCTTCGCGATGCACTTCCCACTGGCGATGGAGTTTCGGAATCTGCTCGACGAGGAACTCGGCGAATGCGATTGTCTCCAGTAACACGGCTTGCCGCTCTAACGGAGCGTCTCGAATAACGTCCAGACCCTCGCGCATGACGTCGCGCAACTCCTCGTACTCAGAAACATCCATTCCGAGCGACTGCGGCGAGCGGAGCTCAATCTGGATTCGGTCGACGCGCTCACCGGCTGCCCGTGAGCGCCGGATCACTTGCATCGTCTCCAAGATCTTCACCGCGTTGGTAATCCCGCTCCGGCTGGCAAGTAAGGCATCGGCCAGATCAGCGATCGT
>JAICWZ010000225.1 GCA_025966355.1 Thermomicrobiaceae bacterium | reverse complement strand
TCGTGCCGAGCGCGCCGATCGCCATGATGCGCACGAACAGCCCGGCGCGGCTCGTCTGCCGTCCACGCTTTGCGCGCACCAGCGCTGGATTGGCCGATCGAGAACGCCGGTTGGCGGGCCGCCTTCGCCCGCGTGAATCGCTGCGTCCCGGGCGACGGCTATTGCTTCTGCTCACGAAACCTCATCCATAGACGTTCCGCATCTTCCCTCGCCAAAGCAGCAAGACACGCGGCACGGGAGTGAATCGATGATACCATGTGCCTTTTCGGCAATCATGACGTTCGTTCGCGTGGCCCCATGCTACAATGCCGAGGTTTCATCGAGATCAACGCACGCCGCGAGAATCCGGCGCCAGCCGGCACCCACAGGAGAAATGAGATGGATCTTCACTTGCAGGGAAAGGTCGCCCTCGTCGCCGCCGGCAGCAAAGGGCTCGGGCGCGCCGTCGCTACCGGGCTCGCACGAGAAGGCGCCCGAGTCGCCCTCTTCTCGCGCGATGCCGAGCGGATCAACGCCACCGCTGAGGCGATTAAGACCGAAACCGGCGCCGAGGTGCTACCGCTCGTCGCCGACGTCATGCATCCGGAGCAGATCACGGCTGCCATCGATGCAACGGTCAAAGAGTTCGGCGGGCTCGACGTACTGGTGACCAACGCTGGTGGTCCGCCGCCTGGCTCGTTCGAGACGGTGAGCGACGCCGATTTCGTCAATGCGATCGAGCTCAACCTGCTCAGCACGATCCGGCTCTGTCGCGCCGCCGTACCGCACATGAAAGAACATGGCGGCAGCATCGTCACGATTACGTCAATCTCGGTCAAGCAGCCGCTGCAGGACCTGATCCTCTCGAACACGGCGCGCTCCGGCGTGCTCGGGTTGGTCAAGTCGATGGCGAATGAGCTCGGCAAATACAACATCCGGGTCAACAACGTCGGGCCGGGCCCGACGCGCACCGATCGCATCCTCAACCTGGCCCGTGCCCGCGCCGAACGGGACCGGATCCCGCTCGAAGACGCGCTGACCGAGAGCGCCATGGGCATCCCGCTCGGGCGCCTTGGTGAGCCGGAGGAGTTCGCCAACGCCGTCGTCTTCCTCGCCTCTCCAGCCGCCAGCTATATTAGTGGCCAGACGCTCCTGATCGACGGCGGCGCCTATGCGGGAACGCTGTAGGCTGCGTTGACTCATGGACAGGGGACGCTGGAGACGGCTATAATCGCCGCCGTTGAGGCCCTGCATCCGACGCTTGCGTTACGTTCAACAATCGGAGGCCCACACGTTGCCGCACTGGGCGACACGCCACGGCAAAGCGGCAGCGGGCCTTGCTTCCCTGTTCGGGACGCCATTCGCTCACGGCAATGCAGGCGTTTTCGCGGTGGGACCGCCTCACGGGGGAGGGCCCGTTGAAAATACTCCTCGTTTCTCCATTCGACTTCAGCTATCCGGGCGGGGTCAACGAACATATCCTGCATCTCGATGAGCAGTTCCAGTTGCTGGGGCATACGACTCGTGTGCTCTCGCCGCGCTCCGATGAAGAAGGCGAAGAGGACGACGGCCATTTCTACAAGCTCGGCGTCACCTGGCCGGTCCCGTCGAACGGCTCGACGGCCCGCATCACGCTTTCGCCCTTCGTCAACGGCAAGGTCAAGGACTTCTTGCAGCGCGAGGATTTCGACATTGTGCATCTGCACGAGCCGCTCGCACCAACGTTGCCGCCATTCGTCCTGCTCCATTCGAAGTCAGTCAACATTGGCACCTTCCACGCCGCGCGCACCTCGAACTTTGGTTATCTCTATGCCAAGCCGATCCTGTCGCACTTCCATGGCAAGCTCGACGCGCGCATCGCCGTCTCATCGGCCGCCCGCGATTTTGTCTCGCAATATTTTCCCGGCGAGTATGAGGTAATCCCGAACGGGATCGACATCGACCGGTTCGGTCCGAACGTCGAGCCGATCCTGCGCTACCGCGACGGCCATCCGAATATCCTCTTTGTCGGGCGCTACAATGAATCGCGGAAGGGTCTCAAATATCTTTTGCGCGCCTTCGCGCTGGTGCGGCAGGAGTTCCCGCTCGCGCGACTGCTCGTCGTCGGTCCTGGCACGCCGAAACGCTTCGAACGCGAGATCGATCGCTACGAACTCGAAAACGTCGAATTCATCGGCCCTGTCACGGCCCAGAAACTCGCCAGCCTCTACGCCACCTGTGATGTCTTTTGCGCGCCATCGACCGGCCGCGAGAGCTTCGGCATCGTTCTGCTGGAAGCGATGGCCTCGGGGAAGCCGGTCGTCGCGACCAATATCCGCGGTTATTCGGCGGTCATCCGTCACGGAGTCGACGGACTGCTGGTTGAACGGAAGAATCCCGAAGCGCTGGCGATCGCGCTGGTCCACGTGCTGGCTGACGACGAGCTGCGTGAACGCTTCGGCCAGGCAGGGCGACGCCGTGCCGAGGATCATTCGTGGCCGGTCGTCGCCAAGCGCGTGCTCGACATCTACGAACGCACCCGGACGCGCGTCGGACGACAACGGTCGATGATGTCGATACCGTCCTATTTTGCGTCACGTCGTTAGCGGAGTGAGTGATACGGCATGATCAGCGCCCACGTGGGGGGCTGGGTTCGCGGCCAACTTCTTCAGCTTGGCGCGCTCCTCTCCCGGTTGAACCTCTCGCCCAACTGGTTCACCATCGTTGGGTTGCTGCTGAATATCGTCGTCGCGGTGATCATCGGGCGCGGCAATCTCATTCTGGGCGGCGTGCTGCTCCTGGGCGCCGGGCTGTTCGACACGCTCGATGGCGCCGTCGCGCGCGCTTCAGGCCAAATCACCCGCTTCGGCGGCTTTCTCGATTCAACGCTCGACCGCTACTCCGAAGCGGCCGTCTATCTCGGCCTCCTCGTCTATTTTCAGCATCACGACGCCAGCCACTACGCGATCCCACTCGTCTACGCGACGGCGGTCGGTTCACTCATGGTGAGCTATGCCCGGGCGCGTGCCGAGGCGGCCGGCATCAAGGCCGAGGTCGGCCTCTTTGCCCGTGCCGAACGGGTCATCCTCCTGGCGGTCTTTCTCATCTTCGGCTGGCAAATCTGGGCCGTCTGGATTCTCGGCGTCCTGACGAACGTGACGGCGATGCAGCGGGTGTTCCACGTCTGGCGTGTGACCGGCAAGTCGGATCAGCGTTAACCCGGTGGGCGACGAGCGTGGGGACCAAAACGTCGACTCAAGCGGCATGGCAAACGACACACCAGGACACGACGAGACAATCGAAGAAGCGTATCCACTTTCCTTTCGCTCACTCTTCTTTTGGCTGATCGTCGTCGCGCTCGGACTGCTCGGCACCTGTGTCTTTGTTGCGATCTTCCTGGCGCTCACGAGAGGCTCGTGACGCAACCACGCGCTCGTCGGTGCTCAGGTCGATCGAGAGGATCACACGATGTTTGATCGAAGTGTATGGCGCAAACGGGCGGCTATTCTGGGGCTTGGGCTGCTCTGCACACTCAGCGTTACGGCCTGCGGCTCCAAGGGAAGCCCGAACCCGAGCGCGACACCCGCGCTCTCCGGAACGGCCATCCCGATGATGACGATCGTCACGCCGACGCCCGGCCTGCCACCAGCCCCCGGTTCGACCGGAGCGACGCCGACCGCCGAAGCGCAACAGACGCAGAACGGACAGAACGGCACCTACACGGTGCAACAGGGCGACACGCTGTTCTCGATCGCCACCAAGTTCAACGTCACGATCGACGCTCTGATGCAGGCGAATTCGATCACCGATCCGACTGCGCTCCAGGCTAATCAGGTACTGGTGATCCCGTAGCACGACGTTGACACGCCGACCGGACAGATGGTAGGCTTCAAGCAGTTCTAAGCCGCCTCGTTATACCGAGTAGGGTGAAGGAGGTGATGCCCAAACATGAGTAGTCACGGTACGTTGGGCGTCACCGGGGAGTTCGCGGCCTGAGGTCGCATAGGTCCCGGTGACGGCCCAAGAAACCAGAGAGTCGGTGCTTCGGCACCGGCTCTCCTTTTCGTTAAGGGGCACACCGACTCTCGGCAAGGGAATTGCGCTGAATGCCTCCGATTCCAGCCGCGTGGGGACGCATCATCCGCAGAACATCGGCCGCGATCAGTGCGGGCGCTTTGGCCGCCTGTAACGGTTGTCGCCGCTGAGCGTTCTATCGAGTGACAGTGTGTGGGAAGTCGATTCGGTTCTATGAAAGGTCTTTTTCCATGGGGGATACGTTGCTGCCACTCAGCCGGTCAGCTACAGCACGGCCCACGTT
>JAICWZ010000315.1 GCA_025966355.1 Thermomicrobiaceae bacterium | reverse complement strand
CCCTCCACCAGGGCAATCATCCGATCGAGGAACGTCTGGCCCGGATCGGCGGTGATGCGTATCTTCAGCCAATCGGACGTGACCTGGGTGCCGCCAGTCACCGTGCTGCGAATATCGGTGCCCGGCTCCTTGAGTACTGGGGCCGATTCGCCGGTGATTGCCGCCTCGTTGACGTAGGCGACGCCTTCGATCACGTCACCATCCGAGGGGATCAGCTCGCCCTCGCGCACCAGGATCACGTCGCCCTTACGCAGATCGTTGGAGGAGATGATCTCCTCGCGCTCATCGCGAATGCGGCAGGCCGGCGTCTCGCGCCGGGTCGAACGCATCGAGGCGGCCTGCGCTTTACCGCGTGCCTCGGCCAGTGCCTCGGAGAAATTGGCGAAGAGCACGGTAAACCAGAGCCAGAGCGTGATCTGCACGACGAAGCCGAACTGGTCGCGCGGGCCAACCAGCAGCTGTTTCATCATGATGAAGGTGGTGATGGCGCTGCCGATCTCGACCACGAACATGACCGGACTCTTGATCATCCAGCGTGGATCGAGCTTCCGAAACGACATGGTTAACGCCGGGCGGATCAGCCGCCAGGTCCAGATACTGGAGGATGGCTGGCGGCGATCGTGAGAAAGCGGCCGAAGCATCGAATCGCTCTCCATCTCAGAAGGTTTGTCCGGCCGAGCCGAGCAGATGCTCGACCACCGGACCCAGCGCCAGCGCCGGGAAGAAGGTCAAGACACCGACGATCACGATGACACCCACCAGCAGCGCCACCCAGATCGGCCCGGTCGTTGGGAAAGTGCCGGGCCCGGGCGCCACGACCTGCTTGCGCACGAGCGAGCCGGCCAGCGCGATCGCCGGGATGAGGATGAGAAAACGGCCGAAGAACATCGCCAGCCCCAGCGTCGTGTTGTAGAAGGTGCTGTTGCCGTTCAGACCGGCGAAGGCCGAGCCGTTGTTGGCGGTGGTGGACGAGAAGGCATAAAGGATCTCACTGAAGCCGTGCGGACCGGCGTTGCTCAGGCCGGCCAGCCCCGGCTGCGTCACCGAGGCGAGCGCGCTGAAGCCGAGCACCGAGGCCGGTACGATGAGGATTGCAAGCGCGACGAGCTTCATCTCGAACGGCTCGATCTTCTTGCCGAGATATTCCGGCGTGCGCCCAACCATCAAACCAGCCAGGAAGACGGCCAGTACGGCGAAGATGAGGATGCCGTAAAGGCCGGAACCGGCCCCGCCGAAGATGATTTCGCCGAGATCCATGAAGATCAACGGCACCATGCCGCCGAGTGCCGTGAAGCTGTCGTGCATGGCGTTGACGGCACCGCACGATGTGGCCGTGGTGGCGACGGCGAAGAGCGAACTGGCGGCGACACCAAAGCGCGTCTCTTTGCCCTCTAGATTGACGAGCGTCTGATCGATATGCAGGCCGGCCAAAGCCGGATTGGGACGCGCCTCGGCCCAGTATGTGAAACAAACACCGGCCAGGAAGATGATGCTCATGACCGCGAAGAACGCCCAGCCCTGCCGGGTGTTGCCCGCCATCTGGCCGAAGGTATAGGTCAGTGCCGCGCCGATCGAGAGGATCGCTGCGATTTCGAGCAGGTCGGTCAGCGGCGTCGGGTTTTCGAAGGGATGGGCCGAGTTGGCGTTGAAGAAGCCGCCGCCATTGGTGCCCAGTACCTTGACCGCCTCCTGCGAGGCAACCGGCCCCTGCGCGATCGTCTGGGCCTGTCCTTGCAGCGCCGTCGCCTCGGTCGCGGCGTTGAGATTCTGCGGCACACCCTGCCAGACGAAGACGAGCGAGAGCACGATGCAGAGCGGCAAGAGCAGGTAGAGCGTGGCTCGAGTGATATCGACCCAGAAGTTGCCCAGAGCGGTCGCCCGCCGTCGCGTAAAGCCGCGGATGACGGCCAGGGCGATCGCCAGACCGGTGGCGGCCGACACGAAGTTATGGAAGGCGAGTCCCCACATTTGGGTTAAATAGCTCATCGTCGTCTCGCCCGCGTAGTTCTGCCAGTTTGTGTTCGTGGTGAAGCTCACGGCCGTATTGAAGGCCAGGTCGGGCTTCACACCGGGCAGTCCTTGCGGATTGAACGGCAAGAATCCCTGAAGGCGCTCCTGCGCATAGAGCAACAGCAGGCCGATGGCGCTGAACAGCACGACGGCGATCGCGTAGCCAGTCCAGCCCTGCTCGCGCTCGGGATCGACGCCGATGATCCGATAGATACCGCGCTCGACCGGAGCCAGCACCGGTGAGAGCAACGTTCGTTCACCGGCAAAGACGCGGGTTAGATAGCGGCCGAGCGGCTTGGTCAGCGCCAGAATGAGTAGAAAGAGCAGCGCGATCTGCAACCAACCCCAGACGGTCACCGGTGAGCGTCGCCCCGTTCGAACGTCACACTGATCATGCCGTCTTTCGCGGAGCAGGCGACGTTCAACCCGTAATCGCCGGCCAGCGACTCCGCGTACTCGACGACTTCACTGACGCCATCGGGTATGCGCGGGTAGGAGAAAACAAGATGAATCCGTGTCATCCGCTTGCGGCGGTCGTGCGCGATCGTTTCACAGGCATCGATGAGTGGCTCCGGATTCCAGGAATCGCTCGAAACTTCGCCCGGCTGCCGGAAATGCCAGATACGTCCACCATCGTCGTGCCCCGCGTGCTCGAATGATTGTTGGTCCATTGAATGACGTACCATCAGAACCGCTCCGGTTTCAGCAATACGAAGAGCAGGTAGCCGAGCACCGCGATGCTCAGGACTCCACTCACCCAATACCCGGCATTCATGCAGAACCCACCGATCAGAGCCGCTCACAGGCGGCGACGTAGCCGAACGCCAGCGCGAACAGCGCCAGGCTCAGCACAACGAAGAGCAGATCGCTCATGGCGACACCATCCCGGTCGATGCATCGACGTCGCTATCGACCAGCCGTAGCAGCGCATCGATCGGAAACGGCTTGTTCAACAGGCGGTAGGGCGCCAGATCAGCCATGTGCGTCTTGAGCGGCCGGAAGGCGGTAAGCATGATGACGTTGGGGTGCATCTCCAGGTCCGGCTGTTGTCGTAGCCAGCGCAAGACATCCCAACCCGTCTCATCCGGCAGATTGATGTCGAGAATCAAGACCGACGGTGCATGAGACGCCAGCAACTGACGGGCGCCGGCGCCGAGCCCGGTGCTCCAGACGTCGTGCCCGCGCTTGCGCAGACTGCGCGCGAGTATTGACTGGAGTTGTTCATCGTCTTCGACCAGAACAATGCTTCGCGTACCCAAGGAATCGCCTCTACCCAGCTCGCACGCCACGCGTGCAAGCGCGAAACGACGTTCCTTCGAGTCTAGAATTGGGGACGTCAGGGAGGTGCTAAGAACGCCGGGGCCGGCGTCAAAATAGTGTCAGGATCTTTAGTCTCTCCCCGTAGGGGCGTGATTGAT
>JAICWZ010000258.1 GCA_025966355.1 Thermomicrobiaceae bacterium | reverse complement strand
GCGGATCGTAATCGCGGAAGACTCGGTACTCCTGCGCGAAGGACTCGCTCGAATCCTGGCCGACGCCGGACACGAGATCGTGCGACAGGTCGATAACGGGCCGAACCTCGTCGAAGCGATTGTCGCGCTGAATCCAGACATTTCAATCGTCGATGTGCGCATGCCCCCCACCCATCGGGATGAGGGGCTGCGCGCGGCGATCGAGGCCCGGCACCAGCTGCCGGGCACCGCCATTCTCATCTTCTCCCAGTATGTGGAAGAGCGCTACGCCAGTGAACTCCTCGAAACCGGCGCGGAAGGCGTCGGCTACCTGCTTAAAGATCGTGTCGCCGACGTCCGAGACTTCCTCACCTCGGTACGCCAGGTCGCGGAGCGCGGCACCGTGCTTGATCCCGAAGTCATTTCGCAGATCCTCGCCCGCCACCGGAAAGACAACCGGCTCACCGAACTTACCGCTCGCGAACGCGATGTGCTTTCGCTCATGGCGGAAGGCCGTTCCAACAGCGCCATCGCCGATCATCTCTCGATCAGCGACGGCACCGTCGAAAAACATATCAGCAACATCTTCGGCAAGCTCGGCCTCGACGAATCGAGCAGCCAGCACCGGCGGGTGCTGGCTGTCCTCACGTATTTGCAGGCATAGGGAGCGACTCACGCTTCGCGCAGCCACTCATCCGGCGGGGTCTGGTGGACCGACGCATTGAGGCGGTTCCAGACGTTAATACTGGCGATGGAGACGAGGAGCGCCGACAGCTGCTTTTCGTCGAACTGCTGCGTCGCCTCGGCCCAAAGCTCATCGGAAACCGGATCGGGGCGATCGGCCTGCCGGGTGAGCGCTTCGGTCAGCGCCAGCGCCGCGCGTTCGGCATCGCTGAAGTAGTTGGTATCACGCCAGGCGCCAACCGCGTAGATTCGCGTATCCGGCTCTCCGGCATGCTTCATCTCGCGCGAATGGATCTGTACACACGCGCTGCAACCGTTGATCTGGCTCGCGCGCAGGTGAACCATGGCGTGGAGAGATGGCGACAGGCCGTCCACCTGCGTCGATTTGCTCAGTGCCTGTAGTGCCTCCATTGCTTCGGGGATGACATAGACCGGATGATTCATTCGTGGTTGCACAATGTACTCCCTTGTATCCTTGGTTTCTCTGGGCTTGGTTTGGGGTCGTGACCTGCGTCCTCCTTGTCACCTCATCGCTCTTCGGTTCGTCATTACGGTGACGGAGTAATGCGAGGGAATGTGACAAATGAGTGAACAGACTTCTCTGGCAGATGGATTTGAGGCGAATCGCTCGCACTTGCGAGCCGTTGCCTACCGCATGCTCGGCTCGACAAGCGAAGCGGATGACGCGGTGCAGGAGGCGTGGTTTCGCCTCAGTCGGGTTGATCCGAACGAGATCGAAAATCTCGGCGGCTGGCTGACGACGGTCGTTTCTCGTGTCTGCCTCGATATGCTTCGGTCGCGCACCTCTCGGCGGGAGGAATCGCTCGACGTCCACGCGCCCGACCGGATCGCGTCGACACCGCTTGGAACCGATCCCGAACAGGAAGCGCTGATGGCCGATGCCGTCGGGCTTGCGCTGTTGGTCGTGCTCGATTCGCTGGAGCCGGCCGAGCGGGTCGCCTTCGTGCTGCACGACATGTTCGCGCTGCCGTTCGATGAGATCGCCCAGATCGTCGGGCGGTCGTCAGCGGCGACGCGGCAGATGGCGAGCCGGGCGCGCCGCCGGGCGCGACAGGCCGCGCGGATGTCGAACGACGAATTCACTCTGCAACACGAGGTTGCCAGCGCCTTCCTGGAAGCCGTACGCGCTGGAGATGTCGAGGGGCTGATCCAGCTGCTCGATCCGGATGTCGTGTTGCGCGCCGGTGCCGTGTTGTCAGTCTCCGGTGAACCTCGCGTCGTTCACGGCGCGGCAAGTGTCGCGTCGGGTGCTGTGCGCTTCACCCAGCATGCCGCTGAAACCTATCTGACATTCGTCAACGGCGCGGTGGCGCTTACCTGGATGCCACAGGGAGAGCCGCGATCAATCTTCACGTTCCACGTCAATCACGGTCGCATGGACAACATCGAGATCATCGACGATCCGAAGCAACTGCAACAGCTCGAGGTGATTCGCCTCGGTCGATGATCCGATCCAATTCCGCGCGATTGACAGCCGATCTGTGCGGCGATATCGTGGATATATCGAGCATGGTACAGCGTCAGCGGTCCGGAGCCGGTCGAAGCACGGCCGTCCCGGCGCATTCGATGTACGGGAGAGAAGCCAATGGCCGCAGCTTCCTACGCCCACGGCGTCAGCGAGGTCCCCCTTCTCGGCGAAACGATCGGTGAAAACCTGCGCCGCACGGTCGAACGCACCGGCGACAGCGAGGCGCTCATCGCACGGCATCAGCACTATCGCGCTACCTATCGCGAGTTCTGGGAGCAGATCGGCCTGGCGGCACGCGGGCTGATGGCGCGCGGCATCCAGCCAGGCGATCGCGTCGGCATATGGGCGCCGAATCGCTACGAGTGGGTCATCATCCAGTACGCGACGGCCCGCATGGGCGCGATCCTGGTCAACATCAACCCGGCCTACAAGTCGACCGAGCTGGAGTACGCGCTGAAGCAGTCGGGCGTCAGCCTGCTCATGCTGGCCCGGCGCTACCGCACGACGGATTACGTCGCGATGGTCGAGGAGGTGCGCGGCCAGTTGCCCGATCTCGCCCAAACGCTGGTGCTCGACGATGAATGGGACGCGCTGCTTGAAGCCGGTCAGAGCATTCCACCCGATGAGCTGGCCGAACGCGAAGCGCAACTCCAGTTCGACGACCCGATCAACATCCAGTACACCTCCGGCACGACCGGCTTCCCCAAGGGCGCCACGCTCTCGCACCACAACATCCTGAACAACGGCTTCTTCATCGGTGAACTGCTGAGCTACAGCGAGCGCGACCGGGTCTGTATTCCGGTCCCGTTCTATCATTGTTTCGGTATGGTGCTCGGCAATCTCGCCTGCACCACGCACGGCTCCTGCATGGTCATCCCCGACGAAGGGTACGATCCTGTGACGGTGCTCGAAACGGTGCAGGCGGAACGCTGCACCTCGCTCTACGGCGTGCCGACGATGTTCATCGGCGAACTCGATCACCCGCGCTTCAATGAATTCGATCTGGCGACACTGCGCACCGGCATCATGGCCGGTTCGCCCTGCCCGATTGAGGTCATGAAAAAGGTGCAGTCGATCATGCACATGACCGAGGTCGCCATCTGCTACGGCATGACCGAAACCTCGCCCGTTTCCACCCAGAGCGCCGTCGATGATCCGCTCGACAAACGCGTCGAAACGGTGGGGCGCGTCCACCCGCACCTCGAGGTCAAGATCATCGACGCCGAAGGTCGCATCGTGCCGCGCGGAACACCGGGCGAACTCTGCACCCGCGGCTACAGCGTCATGCTCGGCTACTGGAACAACCCGAAGGCCACCAGCGAGGCGATCGACGCCGCCCGCTGGATGCACACCGGCGATCTGGCGACGATGGACGACGATGGGTATGTCAATATCGTCGGACGGATCAAGGACATGATCATTCGCGGCGGTGAGAACGTCTATCCGCGTGAGATCGAGGAGTTCCTCTACCGGCATCCGGATATCAGCGATGTGCAGGTGATCGGTGTGCCGAGCGAACGCTACGGCGAAGAAGTGATGGCCTGGGTGCGCCTGCGCGAGGGGGCCGCCACCTCCGAAGCCGACCTGACCGAGTACTGTCGCGGCCGCATCGCGACCTTCAAGATTCCGCGCTACTGGAAGTTCGTCGACGCCTTCCCGATGACCGTCACGGGCAAGATCCAGAAGTTCAAGATGCGCGCCGACGCCATCGAAGAACTCGGCCTCCACGCCGCCGCCCAATCGCGCACGGCATAGAGAACGGTAACTCGCGCAGAGACGCAGAGACGCAGCGATTGATAATAGAAAAACTCTGCGTTTCTGCGCCTCT
>JAICWZ010000212.1 GCA_025966355.1 Thermomicrobiaceae bacterium | reverse complement strand
GTCTACGGCAAGGCGTGAAGCGCGGCAGGCGTTCGGGCGACGAGGTGTCATTCCGGAGGGGCGATCGCATGCGTCGCCCGGCCCACCGTTCAGCTGGTCCCTGGTCTCCTGTGCCGTTTTCCAGCAACGGTCCCCATAAAGCGCGTCGCAACGCGCGGGGCGTCGAACGCCTCGACGTGTCGCGCGCCGTTGGCTCCGAGCGCATCGGCACGCTCGGGCTGTGAGAGCAGCTCGATAAGCGTCGCGGCGAGCGCGCCTGAATCGCCGGGCGCGACCAGCGAGCCGGCGGTACCGTCCGGCATGACTTCGGGTATGGCGGTCGCGCGGCTGGCGACAACCGCGCGTCCGGCAGCCATCGCTTCGAGCAAGACGATGCCAAACCCCTCCTGGCGGCTCGGCAGGCAGAAGAGCGCCGCATCACGATATTCGAGCACCAGCTGCTCGAACGGGATGTGACACAGGAAATCGACGCCAGCGGTGAGGCCGAGCTCATCGCGCAATGCGATGAGCCGATCGAGCTCCGGGCCGACGCCGACGATCCGCAGACGCGCATCCGGGATCGTCGCGCGCACCAGGGGCATCGCGCGCAGCAGGACGTCGACGCTTTTGCGCGGATAGAGGTGGCAGACCGTAAGGATCGTCGGCGTCCAGTCTCGACGCGGCCCGGCCGCCGCCAGCGCCGCGCGCCAGCCGCCCAGATCGATCGGCTCCGGCACGACGGCGACCTTCTCAACCGGTACACCGTAGTTCGCCGCGATCCGCCGGCGGGCATACTCGCTGGTCGTGAGCACGAGTGGCGCCCGGCGCACGTTGAGCCGTTCAAAACGCGATTGCAGCCAGAGGCTGAAACGCACGATGCCGCGCTCGAACGTCAACTCTTCCGCCAGCACGCCCTTAATCGAAGCGACGAACGGTGCGTTGTGTCGCAACAGGCAGCCATCAAGATCGAAGCCGACGATCAGATCAGGCTCGTGGCCCAGCCGCGCGAGCCGCCGGCCCACGCGCACGTTGAAGCCGATGCGCTGCGCGGCGTGGCCGAACGGCATTCGACCGGAATCTGGCGAGATCAGGTCGATCTGATGTCCCTGCTCTTCGAGCGCTCGTTGCAGCACCGAGATGCCGACGAAGGTGCCGCTGCCGCCGCGCACCGACATCGGTGTCGACGAGATGAAGGCGAGCCGCACGCGCTCAGGCCACGGATTCGATTTGAGACGCGAGCGCGATGTCCTTGTCGCTGATGCCGCCTTCATCGTGCGTCGTCAACGCGACCCTCACCTTGTTGAAGCGAATATCGATGTCCGGATGATGCTGTGCCTTCTCGGCCAGATCGGCCAGACGATTGACGAAGCCAACCGACGCAACGAAGTCCTTGAAGGCGAACGTCTTGCTGATCTCGCCATCAGCCGACGCCCAACCATCGAGCGACTGAAGAGCCGAGGAAAGTTCGGAAACCGAGAGTCTAGCCATGTCTCTTTCCTTTTCGCGATCGCGACCAAAATTTACCGCGACAGCAGCGGGCGCGGCGGCAGAGCGTGCGCCTCCAGCGTTTCAAGATACCGCCGGCCGATCTTCGGCCAGTGCAGCGTCGAGCCGAACTCGCCCGCTGCGCGTCCATACCGTTCCCGCAATTCCGCATCCGCCAGTAGCGGACGGAGCGATTGAACCAGCGCAGCCGGATCCTCGGGCGGCACCAGCACGCCCCGGCCATCGGCCAGCACCCGCCGTGCGTAGACGTACCGCGTAGAGACGCAGCAACGTCCGGCGCTCAACGCGAACGTGAGAGTGCCGCTACTCACCTGCGCCAGGTCTCGGTACGGCGTCAGGTAGATGTCGGTCGCGACCAGGGCATCGGCCAGCTCCTCGTCATCAAGAAAGCGATCGACGAAGCGGACGTGATCGTCGAGACCGAGCGAGGAGACCAGACGTTGCAGGCCGGGATAGAAATCGGCCGGTTCGTACGGATGCGGCCGGCCGAGAACGAGGTAAAGCAATGCTGGACATGCTTCCACCAGCGCCGGCAACGCGAGAATCGCGTCCTCGATCCCCTTGAAACGACTGAGCAGGCCAAACGTCGTCACGACCACCCGTTCCGAGATATCGAACCTGGCGCGTGCGTCATCGCGCCGTGAGCGGTCGAAGACCGGCGCACCATGCGGGATCACGGAGCTCTTATCCGGCGCGATACCGAGTCCGTCGATCAGGTAATCGCGTGCATCCGGCAGAAAGACGACGAGATGCCTGACGCGACGCGCGATCTCAGCGATCAGACGCAAGCGGTTGCCCTGGTTGAAGGTCGATTCCGCCAGCGGTACGGCGTGGAGCGTCGCGACGACCGGTACGCGCAACCTATCGAGGAAGGGGAGGATGAACTCGCCGTCAAAGCCGCCCCAGAGACCGAACTCGTGCTGCAAACTGACGACATCGGCGCCCGATGCGTTGACATACGCCGCGATATCGCGCAGGCTCGCCAGGCTCTCGCGTTCGAGCTGCAGGCGGACGACCGGCGGATAGCCGAAGGCATCGCCCGGATCGTTGATCGCCACCACACGATAATCGAGTTGCGGATTGGCCGACAGCATGGCACGCGACAGATCGTGACTGAAGGTCGCGATGCCGCACGGCTTCGGCGGCCAGGTGCTCAGGAACAGGACTTTCAACTCACGCCGTGCCAACGCCGACCTCTTATCGTTCTCCGAACCAGACGCATAAGCGCATCTGACTATAGGTGGTGGGCGCCACGCGCGCAACGAACCGAGGCCGTACCGGTTATTATTGCGCTGGAGGGGCGAGCCATATGCTGTACATCACTCGGCGAGAAACATTCAGCGCCGGTCATCGACTCTACAACCCAGACTGGAGCGACGAGCGCAACCAGGACGTCTTCGGCAAGGACGCCAACCCCAATGGGCATGGCCACACCTACACGCTCGAAGTGACGGTCCGCGGTGAGATCAATCCTGAGACCGGCATGGTGATCGATCTGCGCGATCTGCGCGAGATCATTCGCCGTACTGTCACCGACAAGGTCGATCACGCCAACCTGAATCTCGACGTCGATTTCCTGCGCGGCGTGCTTCCTTCAGCCGAAAATATCGTCGTCGCCTGCTGGCAACAACTCCTTCCGGCACTCGATGGCGTGCAGCTCTATCGCTTACGGCTGTGGGAATCGGAAAACAACAGCGTCGAGTATTTCGGCGATTAGGGCGGAGGAGCGCGTGGCTATCGAAACCGATGGTCGACTCAGCGGACAGGTCGCCTGGGTTACCGGCGCCGGACGCGGTGTTGGCCGCGCGACGGCACTGGCGCTTGCAGCTCACGGCGCCCGCGTCGCGATCTGTGCCCGCACCGAACGCGAAATCGCGGAAACGGCCAGGCTCATCGAAGCGTCCGGCGGCGATGTTCTGGCGGGCACCGCCGATGTGTCAGACGAACGCGCGGTCAACGACTTCTCCGACCGCCTCATCGAGCGCTTCGGACGACTCGATATCCTCGTGCAGTGCGCCGCCATCATCGCGGTGCAGCCATTCGACGCCTTCGAGACGAGCGCCTGGGACAACGTGCTCGCCGTCAACCTGCGCGGTGCGTTCCTCTGCGCGCGCTCAGCTTTCCGCGCCATGCAAGCGAACGGCGGCGGGCAGATCATCCTGATCAGTTCGCTTTCAGGGGTGCGCGGGCCGGAGAAATTCCCGGGGCTGGCCGCCTACAACGTTTCGAAAGCAGGCGTACTGGCGCTCAGCGAAATCCTGGCGGTTGAAGGCAAGGCGCACCACATTCGCGTCAATTGCGTCAGTCCCGGCGCCATCGACACCGACCTGCTCCGCCAGGCCGGCCACGGGCTGCGCGCCGGTGTGACTGCCGAGCAGGTCGGCGACTTCCTTGCCTGGCTCTGCCTCCCCGAGGCCGCCATCCTCACCGGCGCCAACGTCGAGATCATGTCGAATGCCTGAATTGACGATCGACCGCCGTAAGACAGGAAGAAGTTCGCAGTGCTCTATCTGACGGAAGGGGATGTGGCGGACCTCATCTCAGTCAATGAAGTGATCCCGCTCGTCGAGCGGGCGCTGGCGGCACACGCAAAGGGGCAGGTCGTCAATAACCCACGACGTCGTCTGTCGCTCGGCGCGGCGACGCTGATGTCGCTGGAAGCGGGCGCTCTTGACGAACCGTTCGTGGGGCACAAGAACTACCTCGCGGTGCCCGGTAAGGGCGTGCTGTCGCATTTCTTCCTCTATAACCGCGACACGCGCGAACTGCTAGCCATGATCCAAGCCAACGAACTCGGCCGGATTCGCACCGGTGCCACCGGCGGTGTCGCCGCCAAGTATCTGGCACGTGCAGATGCGAGTCGGCATGCCGTCTTCGGGGCCGGATTCCAGGCCGAGACGCAGGTCGAAGCGATCTCGGCGGTCCGCCCGATTTCCGAGATCCGCGTCTGGAGTCGAACCGAGCAACACGC
>JAICWZ010000064.1 GCA_025966355.1 Thermomicrobiaceae bacterium | reverse complement strand
CCCGAATTGGATACGAGCGGGCAAGTATCGCGGGGCTGGCCCGCGCAATTTCCCTGCGAAATCGGGCCAAACACCCTCAAATAGGACGCGATGGATGTCGGTGACGACGTTCAAGGTGAGCACATGGCTGGCGGCATTCTCTCTCAACCATAGCTCAACCTGACTATGGCCAAGGAGAAGCGCCTCTCTCACTAGAGGCGCGTTTTCTCGTTTGTCATCCCAATCGATACCTCGAAATGGAGGTATCGGAGTATCGTCTGCCACGCGATTCTAGCCGATAGAAGGGAGCGGCATCGAAAGTGCCAGGTCTAACGCCTGTTCAGCCTCTTCACGCGTGGCATAAACGCCTTCGAGCGCTTGCGAGGAGAGCATTGATCGCAAAAGATGTTCGCGCTCACTTGGTGTGAGAGGTCGCGCCATTCTCGGAGGATCTTCGCCCTTTGATTGTGTCCGTCGGTGCGCTAACGTGCTCATGTTCCCCTCTGATCGCGTGCTGCTAACGAGGAGCAGGCAATATCTGTTCCAGAAGCATCCGCGCCACGAGTTTATCATCGGCGTAGCTGCAACGCGAAGTGCCGATTACTGTACAGCTGCCCCCTTCTTCCGCGCATACTGCCGTCGCATCTTGAGGCGGCTGCCGCAGCCTTCCATGCTGCACCAGCGGCGGCTGCCGTTTTTGCTCGTGTCGTAGAAGAGCCAGCCGCAATCGTCCGCGCCGGGGCATTCCTTGACACGCGCCAGATTGTCCTGCGTCAGGACATCGATCGCTGAGCGGGCGATTGGCCAGAGCGGCCGCTCGAGCGCCGTTTCTTCATCCGGCCAGTCCCAGCGATACTGATCGGCGCTCTGGAGAAGCTGCGCGTGGCGCATGGCGTTTCGGTACTCGGATTGGAGCAGGACGAGATCGGGCGGCCTTGGCGTTGCTCCGGTCGCGATGGCGTGGAAAACGCGCGTGATCACCGAGCGCAAAGCAAGCCCGCGCCTGAAGGCGGCGCCGGCCGCTTTGGGCGATGCTTCCGCGCTTTGGAGGAGCTGTGTGGCCGCCGCCTCGCTCAGCACACCAGCGTGATGCCCCCAGCGCGGCAGGTCGGCATAGTCGAGCAGAAAATCCTCCGGCCTGGCCGAGCGTGGCCCCTCGATCGTGTTGGCGAAATCGAGGCAGAGCCGATCGCCGAGCAGCCGCGGATAGCTCGGGTCGAGTCCCCGCTTTCGCGACTGCTGATTCGTCACCATTTTTGTGTTCGCCTCTTCCCTGCGTATGAGCCTTAAGCGGTAAGAATCTTCGCGGAATATTCTTACCCCTCACGTGATTATAACAGGTAAGCTGATTCGCAGCGCCGGCGGGATAGCGGGAGTAGTTGAAGCGCGCGATTCGGCGGTTCTCGGATAGCCTCTCAGGGCCAGGTCGATTTGGTCAAGTGCTCCGAGAAAATGGCTCTGGTATGCGGAAAACTGGCCTTCGAGATTCATCGAAAATCGGCCGAATTTCTTTCACACAATCCCCCGAACGGTGTCTTAACTACAGCGACGGGAACGAGCGTTCGCCAAAGGAGAACGGCAGATGGAAATGGCATTGGGACGACAGCGGACACTGGTTTTGAAGGTTGCGTATCGGCCGGTTAATCGCGTCTACGATCCAGATGCGGCCGAGCAGTTGTATCTCCGCCGGGAGCTGCGGAATCAGTTGCGGCGGGAGCGGATCTCTCGCGATCAGTTCGCTTCGACCGCGGCAACGAACTGGCACCGAATTTCCTAACGGAGCATCGTCGACGAGCGTGTCAGATCGCTGAGTTGAGCATCAACGGAAGTAGGAATTCAATGGAAATGGCATTGGGACGAACGCGGGTGTTGGTCGTTCGGGTTCAGGGTCAGGCGGCCCGGCCGTCACACGATGGCGCGGTTGTGGAGCGGGCATACCGGCATCGTGAGCTCCAGCGCGAGTTGCTGTGCGAGCAGGTCGCACGCCAGCACCTCCCGCACGGTGCGCTCTCGTGGCACAGCGGCCTCTAGCATCCGGCCACACAAACCAACTCACGGGGAGCGATCCAAATGGGTCGCTCCCCTCTTTTGCCGATCGTTCACCCGGCGTTCGGGCCGGCGTTCGGCGGTGTGGGTGCCGGTACGACGTTGTTGAGTTCCGCGGCGAGCTCGCGCCGGCGCGAGTGGTCCTTGCCGGTACGGAACTCGGCGATGTAGCCGTCGAAGTTCCAGGATTCGAGGAACGTTTGGGCGGCGTCGCGCCCTGCTTGATAGAGTTGTTCCGCCTGCTCGCGGGTCAGATCGAAATCGGTCGACGAGATACCGAGCGTCGGGATGGCAATGGTGCGGACGAACGTATCCTGTTCGAGATAGAGCCGGTCGTAGAACTCGGTCATCGTCGCGACCAACCCCTTTGCGTATTCGACGACCGCGCCGATCCCGGCCGGGGCGCGCACTTCGTCCGGGATCCGCGCACTGATCGGCGTCCGAGGATCGGGCTCGACCAGCTTCAGCCCGAACGTCGGCCAGGCCGGCATGCCGTCGGAATCGAAGAGCCAGACGGGAAAGTTCGAAAGCATGCCGCCATCAACAATGACGTGCTTCTTGACGCGCATCGGGACGAAGAAGACGGGAATGCTCATGCTCATGCGCACCGCGTCGGCCACCTTCAGGTCGTCCGGATCGACACCGATTTTGTGCGCATCGCGCGGCAGCACCAGCAACTGGCGACCGGTGACGTCTGAGGCGATCACCTGCACCTTGTAGCGGTAGCGCGGATCGTCGGTCGGATCGGGGTGGAGCAGGTCGCGGAAGGTATGCACACCCTTCGCCTCCAGGTAGTGCCGCATCAGCTGGTGAAAATAGTCGCCGCGATACAACCCCTGATGTGCCAGGATGCTGAAGAGTCCGCCGACCAGCGGCACGCGCATCTGCCAGGTCGGATCTTTGAAGCGTTTGAAATCGAGGTTGAGAATAATCTCTTTCAGATCGGCTGCCGAATAGCCACTGGCGAGGAGCGTCGCGACAATCGCGCCGGCCGAGGTGCCGGCGACGTTTTGCGGCGTAAACCCACGCTCTTCGAGCACCGAGATGGCTCCGACCAGCCCGATCCCCTTGACACCGCCCCCCTCGCAGACCAGATCGACGTATTTTGCGCCTGTGGCGACCGAGCGATTGGCGACTTCGTTCATCGTATCCATCCTTTGTTCGCCCCTACGGAAGGGTTGGCGCGAAGGACGCTGCATTGACCTGGCGGGCTGGCCCGCTCGCCTCGTCGCCGACGCGGCCGAGCAGCACATCCCAGCGGTTCTGGCCCGAGCCGGGTCGCCATTCGAAGCGCGCCCGCTCGAAGTACTGGACGAGCACGTCGTCGGCATCGCGGAACGCTTCGCTCAGGGGATAGCCGAACGTCAGCAGCGCCGATTCGCCGTAGCTTTCCCAGAAGGCGCGGAATCGATCGCAGACGCGATGGTGCGTCTCCTCGAAGTAGCGGCAGGAAAGTCGCTCGTCGTTCACCCCATTCGCGATGCGCAGCAGGCGCTCGAAGTCATAGGCCTTGCCCGGATCGTCGTGATGATCGATGCCGCCATGCAGTGCCGGATTGTTTGGGTCGGGCACATCCATATGCCCGATCACATGCTGCCGGTCGAGCGGGATGCTGTGACGGCGTGCCACGCGGCCGACGAGCGCGCCGGTCGCGGCATAGAGCGCGTCGGAAAACTCGCCCGACCCAGAGGGTGCCCCGGCATAGCCCTCCTGCTCGATATTGATGCCGCGTCGGTTGAACGCCAGGTTGCCGGCTGCCCAGGCGGTATCGGCTTCACGAACCAACTGCGCGATGCGGCTGCCATCGGCCGAAACGAGGTAGTGGCTGCTGCTGTCGCGATTGCTCGACCCTGCCGCTTCACCCCGCAGCCAACTCAGCGCACCGTCGAAACGTCCCTCGGTGGTGTGAAGGATGATGCGGTCGATGGGCGCGCCGTTGCGCCCCGCATCGAAGTTGCTCGACGGCAACCATATTGCGTTCTGGTCATCCATGTTCATTATCGGTCGTCCTTTCGCCAACGCCAATAGCCCATTTGGTCCAACGCGCAATAACGCGGGTCAAAAGTGGCGATTCGGTGACATCGCGCGAACACCGTTGCACGCCGCGTCGTTCCGCTCCGACGAGGGGCCTGCACATATACGAACTCCGGGAAGTGCTGATTCTACGCTCAGGGAGGCGATTGATATAATCGCCGGATTGCCCGGTGAGGCGACTCATGCCGGGCAGAGCAATTGGACGCAAGGAGGCAGATCCCGCGATCGACGCCCTGGGGAAGGCTTGAGGAACCGTTGAGTAACGAATCGACCTTTGTTCCACTCCTGCTGATCACGCTGCTCGCCGCAATCGTGCCGGTGCTCGTTGGCTACTTCGGCTCCGGCCGCCTGCCGATCGTCGTCGGCGAAATCCTGGCCGGCATTGTCGTCGGGCAGAGCGGCTTCAACCTGATCACGACCAACCCAACGATCGACTTCCTGGCGCAGTTCGGCT
Source organism: Thermomicrobiaceae bacterium (assembly GCA_025966355.1). GTDB lineage: Bacteria > Chloroflexota > Chloroflexia > Thermomicrobiales > Thermomicrobiaceae > CALAGB01. The sequence continues at coordinate 3,857 of JAICWZ010000064.1, read as the reverse complement.
TCGTCTTCCTGATGTTCCTCTCCGGCCTGGAGGTCGATTTTCGTGCACTCACCCGCGAACGGGAGGGTGATAGTGAGCGACCGCGCTGGCAACGTCCGGTGCCGCTCGCCTCGCTCAGCTTTGGCCTGACGGTCGTGCTGGCGGTCGCGATCGGCTACGGTCTGAACGCGGCCGGGCTGACGAGTAGCCCGATCTTGATGGGATTGATCCTGAGCGCCACCTCGCTCGGCGTCGTGCTGCCGGTGGTGAAGGAACGCAAGCTGGTCGTGACGCTCTACGGCCAGACGTTGCTGCTGGCCTCGGTCATCAGTGATTTCGCGACGCTCTTGCTGCTCAGCGTCGTCATCGCGGTCATTAGCCGCGGCTTCGGCATCGACCTGCTCCTTTTTGTCGTGCTGGCGCTCGTTTTCGCGGTCGCCGCCAAGATCGGACAGTGGGCGCGACATGTGCCGGTGCTGAATCGCGTCATCGAGCAGTTATCGCATGCGACGGCGCAGATTCAGGTGCGCGGCGCCTTCGCCCTGATGGTTGCCTGGGTGGTGCTGGCGCAGTCGCTCGGTGTCGAGGTGATCCTCGGCGCTTTCCTTGCCGGAGCGATCATCAGTCTGGTCAGCCCCGGCTACGAATCGCAGTTGCGCGGCAAGCTCGACGCCATTGGCTACGGCTTTTTCATCCCGATCTTTTTCATCATGGTCGGCGAACGCTTCGACCTGCGCGCGCTCTCCGGCTCGGAGCACGGGCTGCTGCTCGTGCCGATCCTGGTGATCTCGGCCTACTTGATCCGTATCGTTGCCGTCGGTCCGTTCCGCGCGCTCTTCTCCTGGCGCGAGACGGTCGCTGCCATCGTGCTGCTCACCTCGCAGCTCTCGCTGACCGTGGCCGCGGCGGCCATCGCGCTCCAGCTCGGCATCATCTCGGCGGCGGTCAATTCGGCGATCATCCTGGTCGCGATCATCACCTGCACCGTCTCGCCCTTCCTCTTTTCGCTCATCCTGCCCCGTGAGGAGGCGACCCGGCGCGACGGCGTGATCGTGGTCGGCACCGATCAGCTGGCGGTCTTGCTCGGCGATCGTGTGCGCGCCGCCGGCGAGCGCGTCACCTTTCTCGGTCATTCGCTGGAGCAGCTCGAACATCTGCGGGAGGAGGGCTTCCGGGCGATCGTCGGCAAGCCATCCGATATCGAGGTGCTGAACGAGGCGGGCGCGGAGACGGCCCGCGCGCTCGTTGCCGTCTCCCAGACGCCCGGCGCGGTGCTCGATGTCTGTCGCATCGCCCACGAACGCTTCCAGATCCCGGATGTCATCGCCCGGGCCGACGATCCGGAGCAGGTACGTGCGCTGCAAGCGTTAAGCGTGCGCGTCGTGCAACCGGTGATGGCGACGGCGCTCAGTCTGGAAGGTGCGCTCAACTTCCCGGCCGCCTTCAACATGCTGACCGACAAGAGCGGCGCCGTCGAACTGCTCGACGTGCCGCTCAGCAATCCGCTGCTGGCCGGCCGCCGCCTCCGCTCGATCCGCCTGCCCGGCAACGCGCTGGTGCTCGGTGTGCGGCGCGGCGGTGAGCTCGTCGTACCGCACGGCGACACCGTGCTGGAACATGGCGACATGTTGATGCTGGTCGGCAGCCCTGACTCGCTGCGCGAGGCGCGCCCCTGGCTCGTCTACGGCGTCCGCCTCCACGGCGCCGATGCCCCCACCCGCGGCGCCTACCCGACCAAGAGTAGGGCGGAGGGGTAGGATGACGATCGACGCTCAGGGAACATTGGTTGCCTCCCACGTTCCCTGCTCACACTCCCGCTCCTACCGCGCCCTTAGCCGCGGATCGAGGAGGTCGCGCAGGGCGTCGCCGAGCATGTTGACGCCGAAGACGAGCATGCTGAGCGCGATACCGGGGAAGAGCGCCATCCAGGGCGCGGCGCTGATGTAGGTGCGCGCGCTGCCGGACATCATGTTGCCCCAACTGGGCGCCGGCGGCGGTGTGCCGAGGCCGATGAACGAGAGCGCCGCCTCCGAAACCACCGCCCAGCCGAAGGATGCGGTGATGACGACCGTGAGCGGTCCGAGGATATTCGGCAGGATGTGCCGGAACATGATGCGTCGGCCGCTGGAGCCGATCGTCTGCGCCGCGTCGACGAACTGCGCGTTGCGCAGCGCCAGCGTCGAGCCACGGGCGATGCGCGCGTTGATCGGAATCATAGTGATCGAGATGGCGATGATCACGTTTCGCTCGCTCGTGCCCAGACCGGCAACGACCGCCAGCGCCAGGATGAACGAGGGGAAGGCCATCAACGCATCGACCAGACGCTGCAACGTCAGATCGAGCCAGCCGCCCTCGTAGGCGGAGATCAGCCCGATGGCGGTACCAGTCGCCCCACCGGCCAGCGCCGAGAGGAAGCCGACCAGCAGCGAGATGCGACCGCCGTAGATCACCCGGCTGAAGACGTCGCGCCCGAAATCGTCCGTGCCGAACCAGTACGTGCTGTTCGGTCCGGTCAGTGGAATACCGCTCAATTCTTCTGGTCCGTAGCGGGCGATCACGCCCGCGAAGAGCGCCAGGACGATGACGATCAAGACGAGCAGCAGGCCGATCACGCCGAGCGGCTGCTGCCGCGCCAGCGTGCCCGCGCGTCGCCAGAAACTCGGCTTCGGTCGCTGTAACGCGGAGCCGCCGGTGGCGAGGGCGGACTGGTTCAACACGGTTGATTCGTTCATAGCGGCCTCCTCATGCATACAGATCAGGCCAGCCGCACGCGCGGGTCGAGCCAGCCGTAGGAGAGATCGGTGAGCAGATTGAGGAGCAAGGTGATGATGACGATGATGAGGATGTTCGCCTGGAGTTGCGGATAATCGCGCACCTGAATCGCCCAGAGCGTGAGCCGGCCCAGCCCCGGCAGCAGGAAGATCTGTTCGATGAGCACCGCCCCGCCGAGAAAGAGCCGGGCCTGCGCGCCCATGACGGTGATCACCGGGATGAGCGCGTTGCGCAGGATGTGCCGCATCACCAGCGCCCGGCTGGCGAGCCCCTTGGCCTGCGCCGTCCGGATATAGTCCTGGCGCATCACTTCCAGCGTCTCCGAGCGCATCAGGCGCATCGTGATCGCCGAGAAGCCGTAGCCGAGCGAGAGCGAGGGGAGCATGAACTGCTTCAGGTTCTGGATCGGGTCGGCAAAGATCGAGACATAGGTTGTCGGCGGGCTCCAGCGAAACCAGATCGCCGGCAGCATGATCAGCAGCGTGCCGAGCCAGAAGTTGGGAACGGAGAGGCCGGTGATGCTGATGACGCGCACCAGATAGTCAGGGAAGCGGTTTTGCATGAGCGCCGAGATGAGCCCGAAGGGGATCGCCAGCAGGCTCGCGATGATCATCGAGATGATCGCCAGTTCCAGCGTCACCGGCAGCGCCCGGCTGATCTCGCCGACGACCGAGTTCTTCGTCCAGAGCGAGGTGCCGAGGTCGCCCTGCAGCGCGTGTTCGAGCCAGATGCCGTACTGGACGACGACCGGTTTGTCCAGGCCGAGTTGCTGGCGCAGCTGCTCGGCCTGTTGCGGATCTTTGGAATCCTGCAGCATGAGCGTCACAACATCGCCGGGAATGGCTCGGATCAGCCCGAAGACGACGATGCTGACGAGGAAGATCGTCGGGATGATCAGGGCGATGCGCCGCAGCACGTAGGTTCTCATCGCGTCCCCTCAGTTGCGCCGGCTACTTATCGAGCCAGACATGCCAGAAGCCGAGGCCGCGCTCGGGGTTCTGCGCCGACACGAAGTCCTTCACGTAGGGGTGCACGGCATCGAAGAGCTTGTCCTCCGGGAAGGAGACGACCCAGCACTTCTCGGCCAGCGTCTTCTGGATGTCGTT
>JAICWZ010000566.1 GCA_025966355.1 Thermomicrobiaceae bacterium | reverse complement strand
GTCCACGCCATCGCCACGAGGCTCGCGATCACCGTGGCCCAGATCGCCGCAACCGGCGTCCCGTGCTTCGCGCTGACCTGCTGCATGATCGCCGGGAACGGCGTTCCGTGATCGCGCGCCAGAGAGTAGATGGCGCGCGAGGCCGACGTCACGCACGAAAGCCCGCAGAACCACATCGCCATCGAGGCGATACCCGCGAGCGCATTGCCGAAGCGGTATCCGAGGCCGGTCTGCAAAATCGCGATAGCAGCAGGCACCGCGTTTCCCTGTGCGTCGTGAGCCGCCAGCACATCCGGAACCGAGCGGATCGCCAGCGTAATCGCAACCAGCAGGATGTATCCCACCACCCCGGAAACACCGACCGCAATCACCATACCCCACGGCGCGACGCGACGGGGATCGTGCGTCTCCTCGGCCATGTGAGCCGATCCGTCGAATCCGGTATACGTCCAGTGCGCCTGGAGCAATCCCAGCAAAAACGCCCACGCGTAGGGACGGCCACTGGCACTGCTGCCGCTGGCCAGGAATGAAATCGGCCTGTGCGGCGCGAACCAGAAGAGCATCCCCGCGATCGCAAACACTCCGACCAGATGAATGACAACGCTGGTGTTGTTCAGCAGAGCGACCAGCCGCACGCCAAAATGATTGATCAGGCCGTGTACGACCAGGGTGAACGCGAACATCAGAAATACATGTTTCGACGATGGAGAGATACCCAAAAATGGCAGTACGAACTGCGCGGCGCTGAAATTGATACCGGCCAGGGCGGCGATCAGCCCAACAATGTTCAGCGACGCGACAAACCACCCGGACGCGCGTCCGCCGAGCGCCGCTGCCCAGTGGTACATGGCACCCGACGTCGGATAGGCTGAGCACAACTCCGCCATACTTGCAGCCAGCAACAGAGTGAAGATGGTTGCGATCGGCCATCCCAGCGACATCTCGAGAGGGCCGCCCATCTTCAGGCCGTACCCGTAGAGTGTCACCGCTCCGGTCAGGATCGAGATAATCGAAAACGAAATAGCAAAATTCGAAAATCCCCCCATGCTCCGGAAGAGTTCCTGCGCGTAACCGAAGTGTCCCAGGTCCTGCTCGTCGCGCGATGGAGGTGTCCTGGGCATGAGGAACGCGGCCGGGCCGCTCTGCGTTCCTGTAATCATCAGATCAGGGTGAACTTGGCGTCAACACCGGGTCGACCTGGCGCACATTGCCGTTTCGCGGCGTACACGTTTATGTAGCCCAAGTCGCCACAATCCGCTCATCCGAGCAGATCCAAGGCGCCACGGATATCGCCGTGATCCAGATCACCGCGAACACGGCAAACCTGATTCAGAATGAAGCTTTGTTACCGGTTTACACTATGCGCATGGGCAAAGGCATCGCATCATCGTTACTGCTGGCCATCGTGGTTTTCTGGGCTGCGATCCCGGCATTTGCGTGCCTGTCCGGTCCCACACAGCATTCCTGCTGCGTGAGCATGAGTGCGGATTGCCGTTCACCGGCAATGACGGCCACCGACTGCTGCATTGTCCAACAGTCGCCTGTTCTGCCCGGCCATGTCGCGATGGCAAATCAGGCCGTGAATCCCGCCGCAATTCCGATCGTAGTAGAAGCTCTGAATCCCTCAGAGCTGTCCGGCTCGCCATCGCCTTCTGTTGCGGATTCCCCGCCGGTCAATTCTCCGGCAACCCCCCCCATCCTGCGCATCTAGCGGTCGTTTCATCAGTCGCTGAGGCGTCGTGCGTCCGCCAGCGGATGCATCGTCGCGTGCTGCCACTC
>JAICWZ010000184.1 GCA_025966355.1 Thermomicrobiaceae bacterium | reverse complement strand
TCCCGTAAAGCGCCATCAAAGAAGATGAAGACGGGGATCGCCTGATAGCCATCCTTGCGACGGTAGTTGGTCGCCAGATCCTTGTTCGTGTCGCGACGCAGCACGCGCACATCAATGCCCGGAACTTCCTTCGCGAGTCGCGCCAGCACCGGCACGAACTGCATCGAATCGATACACCACTCTTCGGTGAGGATCAAGACGTTCAGCGGCTGCCTGCTGAAAAACTGCCGATCCTTATCGGTGATCTCCGCGCGTGCGAAGTTCGCGAGGACGGTTTCCTTGTTCTGCGTCATCTGCTCAAAATACTGCTCGATGCTCATTGCCTGCTGAAATCGTTCAGCTGCCAGCATAGGGCTCTCCAGTTCACATTTCGTCGGGATTACGGCCCTGCCCCGATTCATGATTAGGTCGTCATTGCCGTCACTGTGTAGAACGGATGCACCGCCGGCCTATTCCCAGCGCGGGATCATGGCCGCCCAATCATGACAAACGACGCAACTCCGGCAGCACGTCACGCGCGCAGCGTTCCATCATCGGACGGAACTCCTCCGGCGGCATCGGGAAGGCAATATCGCTGAACCCAAGCGCCATATACGCCTTCACGATATCCGCGAACTGCTCTTCGGACTCAAAGGCGTGTACCCAGGGGAAGACCGAGCAGCGGATCGTATTGGGATCACGTCCGACAGCGGCACAGGCGGCATGAAAGCGCTCGATCGTCGGCGCCACCGCCTCGGGAGTGCCTCGGGTGTTCCAATTATCAGCGTAGCGCGCCGCGATGCGCATCATGCGTGGTCCGGAGCCACCGACGATGATCGGAATGCGCGGCTTCTGGAGCGGCTTCGGCTCGAACGGCGCGTCGACGAATTGATAGTACGTGCCGTCGAAATTGGTTCGCTCCTTCGTCATCAGGCTGTCGATCACCTGCAGCGCCTCTTCGAACATCGAAACGCGCGGCCCAGGCTCCGGGAATTCGTATGAGTAGGCCGTATGCTCGCGCTCCATCCAGCCGGCACCGATGCCAAGTTCCACCCGGCCGTTCGTCGCGTGGTCGATCGTCAGCGCCTCTTTTGCCAGCAGACCAGGGTTGCGATAGGTATTGCCGCTGACCAGAATGCCGAAGCGAATGCGCGATGTGAGCGCCCCGAGCGCGGCAATTAATGTCCATGCCTCGTAGTACGGCGTCAACTCGTTATCGCTCGCCATGAAATGATCGACGACCCAGGCGGTATCGAAGCCTGCGTTCTCGATCTGCTGCCACTGCCGCACCAGCTCCGGAAACGGCAAACGGTTCCCGGTCCCAATCCCAACCCGAAGCGGAAATCCCATGCATACTCCTCTTTCTGTCGACGTGTTGACGGTCACGATCCGCATTGATACCCGTGCGCGCTCCAGCATAACCGAAGATCTCACTATTTCCGCAAACGGATCGAGTCAACACGACATACTCGGCCAGCCTCCGCCACGTTTGCTTTTGACAGCCACCGTGGCACGCGTTATAGTTCAAGGCTATTGAACTGTACCTATCTCACCCGGAAATCAATCAATGTCAACTGCTCCTTCACATGACTGGCTTGAAGGCGAGCCGGCTGTCCCGACGGCGGAAGCCGCCGCGCCACTCGGAGCGACCTGGGATAATCTGAAAGCGGTGATCCAGCGCCAGATGCCGGGGATGGATCTGACGCTGGTCAAACACGCCTACGATTTCGCCGAAGTCGCGCACGACGGCAAGCTTCGTCGCTCTGGAGAGCCCTATATCTCACATCCCACCTCCGTCGCCATCATCCTGGCCGAAATTCAGCTCGATCAAGAGGCGCTGGCGGCGGCCCTCCTGCACGACGTTATCGAAGATACCGATGTCACGATAGAGGCGCTCGACAAGGAATTTGGTGATCGGGTCGCCCGGCTGGTTGACGGCGTCACCAAGCTCGGACGTATCCGCTGGACGACCGAAGAGGACCAGGCGGTCCGCGAGAAAGAACGCCAGGCCGAAAGTCTGCGCAAGATGTTCCTTGCCATGGTCGATGACGTGCGCGTCGTCCTCATCAAGCTGGCCGACCGGCTGCACAACATGCGGACGCTGGAGCATATGCCGCGCTCCAAACAGATGCGCAGCGCCCAGGAGACGCTGGAGATTTACGCTCCGCTCGCCAATCGGCTCGGCATCTGGCAGTTCAAGTCCGAACTGGAAGATCTTGCGCTTCGTTATGTCGATCCGCAAACGTATTTCGGCATCGTGCGCGCGCTTGAGCGGCGGAATATTGATCGCGAGCGCTATCTCAATCGCGTCATCGATGAACTGCAAGCCACGCTGAGTGAGGCCGGCATCAGTGCCGAGATTTCCGGTCGAGAGAAGCACATCACCTCGATCGTGCGCAAGATGGAGCGCAAAGGGCGCAGCTTCGACGAGATCTATGACGTCCTCGGTGTGCGCATCATCGTCGACGAGAAGAAGGACTGCTACGGCGCGCTAGGTGTGATCCACTCGATGTGGCACCCGATCCCGGGCGAGTTCGACGACTATATCGCCACACCCAAAGAAGGCGTCTACCAATCGATCCACACGGCCGTGCTTGGTCCGGAGGGGCATGCGCTGGAGATTCAGATTCGCACCCAGGAAATGCACCACATCGCCGAGTTCGGCATCGCCGCGCACTGGCGCTACAAGGAGGGTTCAAAGCCCGATCCGCACGTCGAGGCGAAGGTGGCCTGGCTCAGGCAGTTGATGGACTGGCGCGACGAGGTGGTCGACGCGCAGGAATTCGTCGAATCGCTCAAATCCGACGTATTCCAGGAGATGTTGTACGTCTTTACGCCGAAGGGCGATATTATCGAGCTACCGGCCGGCGCCACGCCGGTCGATTTTGCGTATCGCATCCACACTGAGGTCGGCCATCAGTGCGTCGGCGCTAAGATCAACGGCCATCTCGTGCCGCTCAACTACAAGCTGCAGAACGGCGAGGTCATTCAGATCATGACCTCGAAGTCGAAGGTCGGCCCGAGCCGCGATTGGTTGCAGTCGAGCAGCGGCTATATCACGACGGCGTCGGCGCGCGAAAAGGTGCGCCAGTGGTTCCGGCGCCAGCAGCGCGACGAGAATATCTCGCAGGGTCGGGATACGCTGGAGCGTGAGCTGCGCCGCCTTGGCATCGAAGCGAAGCTCGAAGACGTCGCCAAACAGTTCCCGCTCTATCAAAAGGTCGACGACTTCCTGGCCGCCATCGGCTACGGTGCCGTGACGCCGCAACAGATCGCGACGCGGCTTGCCGAGCATGAAGACCGTGAAGTGCTGGCGACGACCAGCGCGCCGGCCACGCCGAAGCTACCCCCGAGCCTTCAGGTCACCGGCGTCGGCGATCTTTACACACGGCTGGCCAGTTGCTGCAAGCCGGTTTACGGTGACTCGATCATCGGCTACGTCACACGCGGCCGCGGCATCACGGTTCACCGGCTCGATTGCCACAATGTGATCCATGTCGATGATCCCGACCGGCTGGTCCAGGTCAGCTGGGGGAACGAGCAGCGCCACCGCTATCCAGTCAGCGTACGCATCGAGGCCTGGGATCGGGTCGGTCTGCTACGCGACATTACGACGCTGGTGGCCGACGAGAAGATCAGCATGCTCACCGTCCTAACGAGCGTCAACGACGATCGCACCGTCAATGTGTTGATGACCGTCGAAGTTGAAGGCGTCAAGCAGTTGAGCCGGCTCCTCCAGAAGCTCGAATCGGTGCGCGACGTCTACGACGTGCGGCGCGAAACAACGCAGAACCTGCCGAAAGCCGCCTCCAGCAGCGGCCTCGACGCCTAAGGCCATTCCTCGAATGCTCTCGTAGGGTGCGTCATTGATGACGCCCGGCCGATGTGCGCATGCACGAGGCGGGCATCCCCGCTCCGTGCATGGCAGCGCGCGTGCCTGGCCGACGGGGGAAGACGGGCGCCGCCTGAACGGCGCGCCAGACGCCATAAATGTCGCCCCTACCCAGCCTCGGGTGAATTCCCCTCATCAAATTCGTGTTTGAAACCGGAACGCTTGGCGAGGCGTTCGCGCTTCGTGCGTCGCTTGCGACGCGCCGCTTCGCGCTCCTCGGCCATAAGGCTCGCCTGGTCCCAGATCAGTTCGTAATCGGCCACGTGCACGATGTCGCCCGGTTCAACACCGAGTTCTTCGAGCCGGGCCGAAATGCCGGAGGATTCGAGGATTCGCTGGTAGCGGTCGGCCGCTTCCTCGTTGGCGAAATCGGTCATCTTCGTCATGCGCTCGATCTTCGGCCCGCGCACTTCGAAGTGATGACGCGAAAGCTGCTCCGCCTCCCAGTGCTCCTCGTTCGCTGTCTCCATGGTGTAGACACGGTGCTGCTGCGGCGCGATCGGCTGTGGTGCAGGCAATTCTCGGACGAGTTCCAACGTGCGATGCAGCAGCTCGGAAACGCCCTGGCCGGTCGCCGCGGAGATCGGGAAGACCTCATGCCCTTCCCCGCTCAGCAGTTCGGTCAGGTAGTCGAGGTTGTCACGCGTTTCGACCAGATCAACCTTGTTGATGGCGACGATCTGCGGCTTCGATGCGAGTTCCGGCGAGTAAGCGGCCAACTCTTCGTTGATCGCCCGAAAATCATCGAGCGGATCGCGTCCTTCGAGGCCACCCGAACCATCGAGCAGGTGAATCACCAGTCGTGTGCGCTCGATATGGCGCAAGAACTCGTGACCGAGGCCGATCCCCTCGGCAGCGCCTTCGATCAATCCCGGAATATCGGCCATCACGAACGTCGGACTGCCCGGCCGGCCGATCTGCACGACGCCGAGACTCGGCTCGAGCGTTGTGAACGGGTAATCGGCGACCTTCGGACGCGCCGCGCTGGAGGCG
>JAICWZ010000476.1 GCA_025966355.1 Thermomicrobiaceae bacterium | reverse complement strand
TTTTAGTGATACTACCGTTCGGTTAGTGCTCTAGAAAGGGTGTGACTGTTATGAAGCCTCTTGGATCACGCAAATGGTGGGCGCTGGCTGCGCTCGCCCTGGTCACGCTGGCGGTTGGGGTCGACGGCACCGTCATCAATATCGCCCTGCCGACGCTGGCGACCGACCTGCACGCGTCCAACACGCAACTGCAATGGTTCGTCGATGCCTATCTGCTCATCTTCGCGTCTTTGCTGCTCCCGGCCGGTCTGCTCGGCGATCGCTTCGGACGCAAGAAGATGTTGTTAATCGGGTTGATCATCTTCGGCGCATCGTCGGCTGCCTGTGCCTACGCGACCTCGGCCAACACCCTGATCGGCGCGCGGGCCGTGCTCGGACTGGGCGGCGCCTTCCTGATGCCGCTTTCGCTTTCTGTGCTGCCGGTGCTCTTTACCCCTGAGGAGCGCACCAAGGCGATGTCCATCTGGGTGGCAGCCAGCGCTGTCTCGTTCCCGATCGGTCCGGTCCTCGGCGGCTGGCTCCTCAACACCTACTGGTGGGGCTCGGTCTTTCTGATTAATGTGCCGGTGACGATCGTGGCGCTGGTGGCGGTATTTTTGCTGGTGCCGGAATCACGCAGCGAAACACGGCCACGGATCGATGTGTTCGGCGTCATAACGTCCAGCATCGGTCTGGCGAGCCTGACCTATGGGGTGATCGAAGCGGGTGCGAAGGGCTGGGGAGCGGTCGGATCGCTTGTGCCGATTGTCTTCGGTCTGGCGACGCTGACCGTCTTCATCCTCTGGGAACATCGTCTGACGTCTTCGGCCAGTGGTCAACCGCTCATCGATCTCGCGCTCTTCCGTTCGGCGAGCTTCACCTGGGGCACACTGCTGGCGACCCTTGTCACGTTCGCGATGTTCGGTGTGCTCTTCGTGCTGCCGCAGTACTTCCAGGAGATTGGCGGCGCCGATGCGTTCGGGACCGGCATCCGTCTGCTACCGCTCATCGCGGGCTTACTGCTTGGTGCGGGCGTCGCCAACGTCATCACGGCGCGTGCCGGAGCCAAGCTGACGGTCGCCATTGGGTTCGCGCTGCTGGCGGCCGGGCTTGGTATGGGCACGCTCACCAGCCTGTCAAACGGGTATGGCTTCACGGCCATCTGGATTACCGTTGTCGGTCTCTCGCTTGGCTTCGTGATGCCGACCGCCATGGATGCCGCACTGAGCGCGCTCTCGGCCGAGCGGAGCGGCGTCGGTTCGGCGCTGATGCTCGCCCTACGCCAGGTCGGCGGCGTTATCGGCGTCGCCCTCCTCGGGACGATGCTCAATTCCGCCTATCGCGGGCATCTCGATTTGAGCGGCGTCCCGAACCCGCTGGCCGCGACGGTCGAGAAGAGCCTGACCGCCGGCAAAGCGGTCGCACAGCAACTCGGCTCAACGGCGCTCCTGGATTCAGTCCGTTCGTCGTTCATCTACGGCATGGACGTCATGCTTGGTGTCTGCGGGATTATCGCGCTCGTCGGTATCGTGCTCACCCTCGTCTTCCTGCCCCGGCAATCAGATGCCGCTGCCGAAGCGACTCCCGAACGAGTAGGATTGGATCATGAAGTCGTTGTCAGATGATGACCATCCTCCCGCAAGCCTGCGGGAGCGCAAGAAAGCGAAAACGCGTGCCGCAATCCGGCGGCACGCGCTCAAACTCTTCCGCGAACAAGGGTATGCCAACACGACAATCGATCAGATTGTCGATCCGATCGAGATCTCCCAGAGCACGTTCTTCCGCTACTTCCCAACCAAGGAAGATGTCGTGCTGCAAGACGACCTCGACGATCTCATGTTTGCCGCGTTCAAACGCCAGCCGGCCGAGATGAGTCCGCTCAGCGCCGTCCGCGCCGCGATGCATGAAGTGTTCAGCGGGCTTTCCGCGGAGGAACGGGCCGAAGAGCGTGAACGCGAGGCGTTGATTTTCGCCACGCCGGAGCTTCGATCGCGAATGCTCGACGATTTCGGGCGGACGCTCCAGATGGTCGCCGAGCTCATCTCCCAGCGGCTTGACCACCAGCCAAACGACTTCGCACTCCGTGTCTTCGCCGGGGCGCTCGTCGGCGCCATGCTCGCCACCACCACCGCCATGGTCGAAGATCCGGAAGCCGATCCCTTCACCCTGATTGATGAAGCCCTCGGTTATCTCGAAGCCGGGTTGCCGCTGTAAAGCGCCTCGGGAGACGGGCGCCGCCTGAACGGCGCGCCGGGGGTGATAAATCACGCCCCTACGGAGGAATTTCCCATGTAGGGGCGTCATGGATGACGCCCGGCCGATGTGCGCATGCACGAGGCGTGTTTCAGCGTATCCATGATCGGCACAACAAATTCACCGAACGCAGAGCGCCCAACCCCTGTTCGGGTGGGCGCTC
>JAICWZ010000193.1 GCA_025966355.1 Thermomicrobiaceae bacterium | reverse complement strand
TGATGCGTTCGGGAAATGACAACACTGACAGGAGCGACAAATGGCGCTCCCCTTCTCCTGCGCAGGGCGTCGCGGGCTTAAACGACAGACGCCGTGCCGGAATCGGCACGGCGTCTGACTACGTGAACAACGAATGCTGAGCTAGAAGCCCTAGCTCACGGTGACGCTGACGGTGATTTCGTTCTGACCGGTCTGGATCGGGGCAGCGGCCGCACCGGATGCAACTGACATCGCATCGCGCGCAGCCATCGGCTGAGGCGGCATTGAGGTTCCCTCGGAGATCGAGACGGGCGCACCGAGCGTCACGCCGCCGAGCTTCGCCAACTGCTCCGCCTTACTCTTGGCATCCGCCATCGCCTGCTCGCGCGCCTGCTGCACCAGCGCGTCCATGTTCTCGACACTGAACTGCACACCACCGACGTTATTGGCGCCCGCCGTTACGGCCGAATCGATGATCGCGCCAAGCTTGTCGATGTCGGTGATCTTGACGTCAACCATGTTGATGACGGTGTAGCCGGTCACTTCGCCGGTTCCCTTGCTGTAGTCCTGATTGACGTTGATCGAGTAGTTCACCGTCTTGATGTTGTCGTCGCTGATGCCGCTCTGCTTGAGCGAGGCCAGGACCGCGTTCATCTGATCGCTTGCCTGCGATTGTGCGGCCGACAGCTCTGCGTTCTGGATCTGCACGCCCAACGTCACATGTGCCGTGTCCGGCTTGGCGAGCACGCTGCCATCGCCGCTAACGGTGATCGCATGTTGTGCATCCGGCGTATCGGCCGCGGCCTGATTGGTCGTTCTCACACCGTCTCCTCCCAATGCCGCGAGCAAGCCCGCCGAAAAGACGAGCGCGACGATGATCGCGGCCGCGACGGCCGCACGCTTCAGGATTGTCATCTCTCCTCCTCATGGGATGATCGCACGCCTTACGAACGCCGCCGGTGCGGCAATCGCGGCAGGACGATGGTCAAAAAGAGTAACCAGATGACGACGACTCCAACGAAGAGTTCAACCAGCCGCCAGTACGAGCGACCGCCGTGCGTCGAACGGTTCGACACCGGTGCCGCTCCGGCCGGCGGCTGTCCGCTCGCTTCCGTTTGCTGAACGGTCAACGCGGCTGCGCTCGCGGCTGGCGTGACCGCTTCGCTCGAACCGGCAGCATCCGTCGCGGATGACGCGGCAACCGATGTCGAGGCGGCCTCTCCGCTTGCGATGCTACTCGTGACCGGCGCCTCGCCACTGCCGCCCGAGATGCTCGAACCGCCACCAGAAGACGAGGCCGCGGTTGCGGCGGCCGTCGTGACCGGCACCTGGGCAGCGGCGGCCGTACTCTTGGAAGCAGCCTCGGCGCCTCCCGCGCTCATGACGCTTGTACTGTCGCGCGCCTGACTCGCCGACGAGAGCGCAGATACTTCGCGCGAGCCGTTGTCAGACGCGTTGTGGTGCGTCAGCACGTCCGCCGTCACCAGCAACACGAGCAGTACGGCGGCGATCGCCGTCAGGCGGCGCAGTGTCGGCTGGACACGCACGATCCAGGGATCGATTCGCAGAGGCTCCGGCTCAGGTAGCGGCAGGGCGCTGACCATGCTCGGATCGAGGCGGAACGATCGCTTCGGGACCGGGCTTCCCAGGCCGTGCAGCAGTCTCACGACCGCGCCGAGTTCGGCGAGCCGCTCGCGACATTCAGCGCAACTGTCGAGATGCGCCTCCAGCCGCCGGCGCACGGCGAGATCGGCGCTATCGCGGTTGAGATAGGCCGAAAGCTCGTCGTCGCTCGGATGCATCGGCTCCGTGATCCCGGCATCCTGATTGTTCGGTCGGTCCGTCATTCAGATCGCTCTGCCTTCCAACTCCGCGGAGCTGGTTGCTCTCCGTCGGTGTCGTCGTCACTCATATGACGGCGTACCGCGTCGAATAGTTCCCGTGACTCATGGTCGGCTCTGAGCAGTTCGCGCAGGCGCGCGCGACCGCGACTGATACGCGATTTGATCGTGCCGAGCGAGGCGTCGACGATCTGCGCGATCTCGTCGTAGTCGTAGCCATGCACGTCGTACAGCACCACGGCCAGTCGTTGGTCTTCGGTCAGCTGATCGAGTGCTACTTCCAGCCGGGCGCCGAGCGCACGCTGCAGCATCCGCTGCTCGGGGTCGTCCGGCGGCGGCTCCAGGCTCCAGCGCGGTTCATCTTCAACTACTTGCGCATCGAGCGACTGCGCCGGACGACGCTGCATCCCGCGAAGCACGTCATAGCAGCGATTGGTGGCGATGCGCGTCAGCCAGGCGCGAAAGGACGCACCGTTGAATTGATTCAGCGATGAATAGGCGCGAATGAAGGTGTCCTGGGTGACATCTTCGGCATGCTGATGATCGCGCAGCAGGCGCACAGCGACGGCGTAGACGAGCCGTTCATAGCGTTCAACGAGCTGGTTGAACGCCGCAAGCTCGCCATTCTGGGCGCGCGTGATGAGCTGCCGTTCTGCCGGATCAACCACGGTGAGGGCCACATTTCTTGTCGGCGAATGACGCAACGATGGAGCGATGATTGTCTGGCACGCAGGCGAATTGTACACGGGGACGACGGGCCGCGCGCTGCACGGTCATGGAGCAGAACCCGTACGGACGCAACAATTGGCCCGCGTTTGGTTAGTGCCTTTGGGCTATCGCTCGCCGGTACACCCAATCGTACACTCCAACCGGGTTGACAGGGACGCTTGGAGGTTCGCGCATGATGCCCTACGATTCGACGAACAATCATCACTCAGATCTCGCGCCGCCGGAGTTCAACGGCCGTCGTCGAATCTCGGTCATGCTCGCGGACGATCACGTCCTTTTTCGGCAGGCGCTGCGGCATCTCCTCGAAAGTGAGCCGGATATCCAGATCGTCGGCGAAGTCGGCGATGGCGATTCGGTGCTCAATGTCGCCGAAAAGCATCACCCGGATGTCATCCTGATGGATATCAGCATGCCAGGGACCGACGGTGTTTCGGCGACGCGCGACGTTAAAGCCGAGATCCCCGGCATCAAAGTCATCATCCTCACCATGTTCAGCGAAGATGGCCACGTCATCCGCGCCGTGCGTGCCGGGGCCGACGCCTACCTGCTGAAGAACACCGAGGCGACCAAAGTGATCGACGCCATCCGCGCCGCGGCACGTGGCGCATCGGTTATCGAGCCGAAGATGGCCGCCACGCTGCTCTCCGAATTCCGCCGTATGTCGAACTTGCAGGAGGAAGACGGGCTCGCCTCGCTCACCGAACGCGAGATCGAATTGCTGCGTCTCGTCGCCAAAGGCCTGAGCAACAAGGAGATCGCCTACGAGCTGCACCTCGCCGAGAGCACGATCAAGAACCGCCTCTCGATCCTCTTCGAAAAGCTCGACGTCAAAGACCGCACCCAGGCCGCCATCTACGCCCTCTCCCACGGCTTAGTGCAACAGCCCACGACACAGCGGTAGACGCCAGATCCCACGCCCTCGACGTCAATATCCCAGACAATCGGCCTGGGTGTTAGGCTATTCGCGGTTTGGGAGAGCATGATGAGTGCATACACGTTCCGCCTGTTCGCTGGCGCGTTAGCAATATTGCTGCTCTTTGGCTGCGGCGAAGTCAGCCCCGCAAATACGACGAGTGACGGTGCATCAACCGTAGCCAGCGAACCTTCGTCGACACCTGCAAGCTCTGTTTCGTCGCTTTCCGCTCTGTGTGGAATGACTGGCTATGGACTTTATCCAGACGTTCCTGGAATTGATGCGTTTGCCTGGGCGTCGGAGCAGATCGTCGTGGGAACCGTTACCAAGCAACTTCCCTCGGAGTGGACCGACCCGCTCACGGTTGGTATGGAGCAGCAAACAGGCGGGGTCTCACGCTCGATCAGAACCGATTACGTCGTCACCGTGCAAGCCCGATTACGCGGCGTTCCAACGGACACGGTAACGGTTGCGACCGAAGGCGGAACGATCGGCGACTGCACGATCCGCAACCCGGGCGCCGGATCGCTCGCGATTGGCGACCATGTAATGCTCTTTCTCACACGTCCAGAGGCGGTGCGCACTGCACCGGCAAATGCGACGACCGCTTACGTACTAGTCGGTGGGCGATCCGGACAGCTGCTCGTGCTGGATGATGAAACCGTCGCTGCTTATACCGACAAATCGGTTCAGCATTCTTACGGCGATTTGGCGACCAAGGTCCTCGCCGCGCTACACTCCGGCTCGCCCCCTGACAACATGAGTCTACCCGCCATCTCGCTTGACGATGCACCGGCGGCCGCGACGGTCGAACCATTGAGCCAGCCGTAATTGTGCGGTCAACTATCGCGTAAAGAACGCCGATGGTGCGCCGATGGACATTGACGCGCGTCCACATCGCCCGGGGCTGAAGCCACCAGGTTCATTCCGCCCGCCTCCTAAAAGGAGGCTCAGACAGCCGACGACGGGAACACCGCGCGAACGATCGCCCCACAGCGACCACCAGCGCCCCGTTTACGGGGCAACCGGACTGAGTCCGGCCCGTTTACGGTCGGGCGGAGGCGGAGCGGGTCATCGCTAATCGATCACCGCGACGTTCGCTCGGCTGTTTATATCGCCCAACTGGGCTCCCGTTTACCGTCTCCCGAACAGATCGAGCCATTTGTCCCAGTTCGCCGGATGGGTTGGCTCAGGTGTGGCGGTGGCGGCTGGCGTTGGCGATGCGCGGCCTGTCCAGCGGACGAGCAGG
>JAICWZ010000316.1 GCA_025966355.1 Thermomicrobiaceae bacterium | reverse complement strand
CGAGGGCAAGACGCCCGAAGAATCGATCTACCAGGCGTGCCTGCTGCGCTTCCGCCCGATCATGATGACCACCATGGCGGCGCTGCTTGGCGCCGTTCCGCTCGCGTTCGGCAGCGGCGTCGGTTCCGAATTGCGCAAGCCGCTGGGCGTCACCATCATTGGCGGCCTCATCGTCAGCCAGGTGCTGACCCTGTTCACCACGCCCGTCATCTACCTCTACTTCGACCGGCTGGCGCACTTCATGCAGCGGATCCGGGGCCGCCAGGCCGCCGAGCAACTGAATCTTCCGGAGCTCTCGTGAGCGTATCGGCGCCATTCATTCGCAGACCGGTGGCGACAACGCTGCTCACCGCGGCGGTGGCGCTTTCCGGCATCATCTCGTTCAACATGCTGCCGGTTTCGCCGCTCCCGCAGGTGGATTTCCCCACGATCTCCGTCAATGCCGGCCTTCCCGGCGCCAGCCCCGAGATCATGGCGACGGCGGTTGCGACGCCGCTCGAGAAGCAGTTCACGCGTATCGCGGGCGTCACGGAGATGACGTCGTCGAGCGGGCTCGGCTCCTGCAGCGTCACTCTGCAATTCGATCTGAACCGCAATATCGACGCGGCCGCGCGAGACGTGCAGGCCGCCATCAATGCGGCGCACGCGTATCTGCCGGCCAACCTGCCGATGAACCCGAACTATCGAAAGATCAATCCGGCGGACGCGCCGATCATGATCATTTCGCTCACGTCGGACGTCAACACGCAGGCGCAGATGTACGATGTCGCCTCGAGCATCTTCGCCCAGAAACTCTCGCAGATCAGCGGGGTCGGCCAGGTCAACGTCGGCGGAAGCTCGCTGCCCGCGGTTCGCGTCGAGCTGAATCCCCAGCCGGTGAACAATTACGGTCTGAGTCTCGATACCATCGCCACGTTTCTCTCGAACTCCAATGCGAATCGCCCCAAAGGCGAGCTGATGAGCAGCGACACGGCGCTGCAGATGCAAACCACCGATCAGCTTCTGCAGGCCAGCCAGTATCAGAATCTGGTGGTCGCGTATCGCAAGGGCGCGCCGATCCGGCTTTCGGATCTCGGGCGCGTGGTCGATTCGGTGGAGGACCTGCGGAACATGGGTTCCGCGAACGGCAAGCCTTCGGTGCTGATCATCGTCAACCGGCAGCCGAACGCGAACATCATCGATACGGTCGATCGCATTCGCGCGGTATTGCCGCAGTTCGAAGCCGCGTTGCCGCCGACGGTTCACCTGCGCGTCGATAACGACCGCACGACGACCATTCGGGCCTCGGTCTCCGACGTGGAAAAGACGATGGCGATTTCGATTGCGCTGGTCATCCTCGTCGTCTTCGCGTTCCTGCGCAACGGCTGGGCAACCTTCATTCCGAGCGTTTCCGTTCCCATCTCGCTGATCGGAACATTCAGCATCATGTACCTGCTCGGGTACAGCCTCGACAACCTGTCGCTGATGGCGTTGACGATTTCGACCGGCTTTGTGGTGGACGATGCGATCGTCGTCATCGAAAACATTACGCGTCTGCTCGAGAACGGCGAGCCCCCGCTGCAGGCGGCGCTGCAGGGGGCGGCCGAGATCGGATTCACGGTGGTGTCGATGAGCACTTCGCTTATCGCGGTCTTCATTCCGATCCTGCTGATGGGCGGCATCGTGGGACGTTTGTTCCGCGAGTTCGCGATGACGCTCTCGATCGCCATCATGGTTTCGATGTGCGTGTCGCTCACGACGACGCCGATGATGTGCGCGCGCCTCCTCCGGGTGAAGCATGAGCACGGCTGGGCATATCGCACGAGCGAACGCTTCTTCAACTGGATTTTGCGGTCGTACGCGTCGGCGCTGCGCGTCGTGCTGGACCACCCGTCCATGACGCTGCTGGTCATGCTGGGCACGATCGCTCTGAACGTGTACCTGTACGTCGTGATCCCCAAAGGCTTCTTCCCCGAGCAGGACACCGGCCGGCTGATGGGTAACGTGCAGGCGGATCAGAGCATCTCGTTCCAGGCGATGGTGCCGAAGGTGCGCTTCTTCATTCAGCAGGCCCTGTCCGATCCCGCGGTGGAGAGCGTGGACGCGTTCACCGGCGGCGGCCGCGGCGGCGCCACGAACTCGGCCCATATGTTCATGCAGCTGAAGCCGCTGAACGAACGCAAGGCCAGCGTGGATGACGTAATCGCGCGAATCCGGCGCAAAACATCGGGCGTGCCCGGGGCGACGCTGTTCCTTCAATCCTCTCAGGACATTCGAGTCGGGGGGCGCATGAGCAATGCCCTTTATCAGTTCACGATTACGACACAGGACCTGAACGCTCTCAACGAATGGTCGCCGAGGATTCTGGCCAAATTGCGTACCCTGCCGGAACTGGCCGACGTCAGCTCCGACCAGCAGAACGCCGGGCTTTCCGCTAATGTCGTGGTGGACCGCGATACGGCTGCGAGGCTTGGGCTGACGGTCGGCGCCGTGGATACCGCTTTGTATAGCGCGTTCGGACAGCGGCAGGTTTCGACGATGTACAAATCGATCAACCAGTATCACGTGATCATGGAGGTCGCGCCCGAATACTGGCAGGATCCGACGACGCTCAACAAGATTTACGTGACGACGACGCGCGGCGCGAGCGTTCCGCTTTCCGCATTTACGCGCTTTTCGCCCGGAACGACGCCGCTTTCGATCCCACACCAGGGGCAGTTCCCCGCAGTTACCATTTCCTTCAACCTGCGGGACAATGTGGCTCTCGGCCAGGCGGTCGACGCCATCAACCGCGCCGAGGTCGAAATGGGGATGCCGGCGAATATCGCCGGCAAGTTCTCCGGAACCGCTCAGGCTTATCAGGATTCACTTTCGAGCGAGCCGGTGCTGATCGCGACGGCTCTGATCGCGGTATACATCGTGCTCGGCATGCTCTATGAGAGCCTGATTCATCCGCTGACGATTCTTTCGACGCTGCCGTCAGCCGGCGTGGGCGCGCTGATCGCGCTGATCATTTTTCATACCGAGCTGACGGTAATTGCGCTGATCGGAATTATTCTGCTGATCGGTCTTGTCAAAAAGAACGCCATCCTGATGATCGATTTTGCGCTGGCGGCCGAGCGCACCGAAGGCAAAAACTCGCGCGACGCCATCTACGAAGCTTGTATTCTGCGTTTCCGGCCCATCATGATGACCACGATGGCCGCGCTGTTCGGAGGACTTCCGCTGGCCCTTGGAACCGGAACGGGATCCGAGTTGCGCCGGCCCCTTGGCATCGCCATCGTCGGAGGACTGATCGTAAGCCAGATGCTGACGCTGTTTACCACTCCCGTGTTTTATCTTTTACTCGACAAACGGAGTAGCCACGCCGCCAGAGGGCGTCGACGACGGCGCCGTCCGGGCATTCTGTTTCCCGGCGGCGTTGCGGAGAGCGCGGAT
>JAICWZ010000096.1 GCA_025966355.1 Thermomicrobiaceae bacterium | reverse complement strand
GGGCGCCGCGATCCCCAGCAGTCCCAGTCCGTTGGCGAGCGTCTGGCGCGTGGCGGCCACGAGCGCGCTACGGGCCGAGCGTTGCGGCTCAGGCGCGGTGAGAACGGGACAGGCGTGGTAGAAATCGTTGAAGCGCTTGGCCAGGTCAAACACGTACGACGTGATGACGAGCGGCTTGTATTCGGCCGCCGCGCGTTCGACTTCAACCGGGAAAGTGGCGATCTGCTCGATCAGGTTGATCTCCTCCGGCGTCAGTTCGCCAAAATCGAGATCGCCGGACGGAAGTTCGTCGACCTTTTCCAGAATGCGGCAGGCGCGGGCGTGCGCGTACTGAATGTACGGCGCCGAGTGTCCCTCGAACGAGAGCGCGTCTTCGATGTCAAAGACGACGACGCGGTTGTTGTCGCGCGCCAGCATGCCGTACTTCATGCTGCCGATGCCGACATCGCGTGCGATATGCTCCTTCAGTTCGTCGGGCAGCGTCGGATTCTTCTCGTCGATGATCTCGCGTGCCCGTTGCAGCACTTCGGTGGCGACGTCGTCGTAGAGCACGGCGTTGCCGGAGCGGCTGCTCATTTTGCCGGTTGGCAGCATGACCTTCTCGTAGCTCAGATGAAAGCACTTGGCGGCCTGCTCGAAACCCCACAGTTCCATGATCTTGAAAATCTGCTGGAAATAGAGGCTCTGACCGACATCGACAATCCAGATCGACCGATCAACCCCGTACTGCTCGAACTTCTCCTTAGTCAGCGCCAGATCCTTGGTCGAGTAGAGCGTGGTGCCGTCCGAGCGCAGGATCGGCAGCGTGCGATACGTCTCCTTCTCCAGCCCGAGCTTTTCGTCGATCTTGACGACCGGCAGGCCGTCGCTCATCTCGGCGATGCCGCGCTCCATCAGCTCGCGGACGATCTCCCGACCGGCCTCTTCGACGCCGCTCTCGTAGAACCAGACATCGAAATGAATGTCGAGCTGGTTGTAGATGCGGTGGAACTCCTCCATGCTCCAGGCTTTGGTTTCCTCCCAGAGCTGGATGAACTCGGGTTCTTTGTGCTCCCAGAGCTGAAACGTTTCGCGGATCTCTTGCTGCCAGCGCGGCACGTCGGCCCACCAGTCGAGATGTTCGCCCAGCTGATCGCAGCGCTCGAGTCGCTCGCGATAGGTCTCGACCGGCACCGGCTCGGCATCCTCCGCCGGGGGCGGCAGTTCGCCCGCTTCGGCAGCCGCCAGTTCGTGCGCCAGCTGATTGCGCGCGATCGGCCAGAACTTCACAATCGTCTCGTCATCCAGGAAGGCATCGGTCTTGATATCGCGCTGATGGGCGATCTGGCCGAGCAAATAGGCGACATCCTCGCCGACCTTATGCGTCTTCCAGAGCTCTTTCATCATGCGGTCGATCATCTCGACGAAGATCGGATCATTCTTCGAAAGGTCGCCCAGGAATTCGACCACATCTTCGCGGTAGCGCAGGCGCTGGCCAGACTCGACATAAATCAAGCCAAGCCATCCGCCACGGCGTTCGCGCGGCGGTTCTTCGCCCTGATGGAAGTTGCGGTAGCACCAGAGCGTGCGGATGACGTGCATGCCGATATCGCCGATGTAATTCGCCTGCAACACGTCATAGCCCGCGAACAGGAGCGTACGACTGAGGGCGTTGCCGAGGCTGGCGTTGCGCAGGTGGCCGATGTGAAATTCCTTGTGCGTGTTCGGCTGCGAATATTCGACCATGACCCGATCGGTGCGCGCCGGACCACGGCCGTAGGCATCGCCGGCATCGAGCACCGAGCGCAGCACCGCGTTGCTGTAGGCCTTCGTGTCGAAGAAGACGTTGATGTAACCGTTGGTCGCCTCGACGCTGGCGAAACCTTCGTGCGCGCCGAGCCGGTCGGCCACCCGCGTGGCAACCTCTTGTGCCATCTCGCGCACGATCTCCTGCGCCCGGCGTTTGGCCTCTTTCTTGGACAGTTCGGCCGTCTCCGCCGCGATACGCTCGGCGGCGAGTTCATTGGCGATCTGATAACTCACCGAGGATGAGGTGCCCCAGACGCCGGAGAAGGGGATGCCGCGCATGTCGAACGGACGACGCCCGTAGCCCAGCTCGTCCAGGACATCGTTGATCAGATCCGCGGCCCGTTGCTCTTCAATCCGGTTCATTCATCCTCATCCTGCGTTTGCGTGTGTTCGTTCCGATTCCAGCGGGTAGGCACGCCTCGTGCATCCGCACATCGGCCGGGTATGATCAATCAAACCCCTACGTAGGGGCGTCATTGACGACGCCCAGCGCGCCCTTCAGGCGCGCTCGTCCGCCCCGCGTTTATGGGAGACGGAGCTGATCGTCTCTACCTGCTCGATATCGGCTTCGCTCCCGCCGCGCTGGGCGGCCCAGAAACGGTTGGCGCGGTGCAGGCTTTCGAAGGTGCCGGCATCGCTCCAGTAGCCCTGCAGCTCCTGCCAGCGGAGCGTGCCATCGTTCAGATAGAAATTGTTGACGTCGGTCACCTCAAGCTCGCCACGGGCCGACGGCTCCAGCCGGCTGATATAGTCGAAGACCGTTGCGTCGTAGAGATAGAGGCCGGTCACCGCGAAATCGCTTTGCGGATTTTTCGGTTTCTCCTCGATCCTGGTGATGCGCTTCGCATCGCGCTCGTCGAAGACCGGGCAACCGAAGCGCTCGGGATCGGGCACGCGCGCCAGGAAGAGGAGCGCTCCGCCGGAGAACTGCTCGACGGCCGGTCGAATATCGGCGTCGGTCGTGTTGTCGCCGAGGATGACGCAGATGTCGTCGCCATCAGCGAAGTTGGCGCACAGCCCGATCGCCTCGGCGATGCCGCCCTCCTGCTCCTGATAGGCGTATTCGAGATGGCGCACCCCGAGATGCGTGCCGTTGCGCAGGACGCGCAGGAAGTCGCCGGCATGCGGACCACCGGTCACGATCATGATGTGGTCGATACCCGCGTTGACAAGCGTCGCGATCGGGTAATAGATCATTGGGCGATCGTAGATCGGCAACAGGTGCTTGTTGGTGGCGTAGGTGAGGGGGTAGAGCCGGCTGCCGAGGCCGCCCGCGAGGATGATCCCCTTCATAATGCTGTCACGTCTCCATCCCGGCGCTCCAACCAACGCGTCGATACGCCGTTCGGCCGCTTCGTGGGCAGACCGAATGACGCGTCGAGCGAGCGCAGCGCAAAGTATATCATCGGGATTTTATCGTCATCGCCGTGGCGAAACGCCTCAGCTTTTCTTCTTCTTCTTCGGCTTCGCGGTGACCGTCTTGACGAGCGCGCGGACACCGGCGACCCGTGAGGAGAACGAAATGATCGGCTTGACGGCTTCTTCGCCGATGAATTCGGAGGTGCCGCGAATGCGCGTGATCGTTTCAGTCACCTGTTCGAAGATGGGGATAGCGCCGTCCTTGATGCGTAGAGCGAACCAGACGATGATGCCGAGAATCGCACCCATCAGGAGCACGACGAGGACGGCCGAAAGCGCCAGGAAGATGACGGCGATATTCATGATCCGTTCGAGCGCGGATTGATCGGAGCCACCCAGGAGGTAGAGCACGACGAATAAGACGACAAAGAGGACGATTAAGCCAATAACGCTGACCCAGAGCCATCCTTTTCGCACGACGATTCCTCCCTACGCGTGTCTTCGATCCCGCCGGTCGCAGCGCGGCGGTTGGCTCCGGCTCACTGCCGGGCAATGCGCATAAGCATCAACCGCGCCGGAGCGTTCCACCCCGCTGGCCGCGTGTGCGACCCGGCGTGGCGGGCTGCGGCGTCGAGGTGAAGAACCAGCAGATGAGCAACGCCGCGAGCGTTCCGGCCAGCGCCGGCAACAGCGGGACATTCCCCAGACGCAAGAATTCCACCCCTGCGAGAATCGCAAGGATCTCGCCAGCAGAAAAGCCGATAACGGCGGAAAGCCAGAAACAGGGAAGCTGCCAGAGCTTGCGCCCGAAAAGGCTGTGAAAGAGCAACCCGGAGATGCTTGCCAGCAATAGTGTGAGAATGAGCGAAGGCGGCACGATGCCCCTCCCAACGGTGCGAAACGTGTACGGCCACTCGCGCGACTGGCTTGCATCTTAGCAGGTTCGGGCGGTTGACGCTCATATTTTGGCGTCAGGGCGGCAAATCGGTCGCTGCGCCGTCCCCCAATCACCGGCGACGATCATACGCGGTTCGCGGCGTGCCGATCTGGTATAGATAATATGACGGTTCGTTCAGATGTTGATTGTGCTGAGTGACGAGGGTTCGCCGCGCATGCAATCGGTCGTTGACGCGCTGCACCATGCCGGAACGGAGACGATCGATAACGTCGGGGCGCTGGCGCGCCAGATTCCGACGTTCCTGATCGCGGTGCGCATCATCGTCTGCTTCGTCTGGCTTTCGCCATGGCTGACACGCATATTCCGGCGGGGCGAACGCTTCTCACCACGGCTTGACCCAAGCCTGCGCCTGCTGATCGAGCAGTTGCTGACGGCCTTCATTATCGTCTTTGGCGTGGCGGTCGCCTTTGGCGTCATCGGCGTCAGCTTCGCGACGATCATTGCCACCTTCGGCGTCGCCGGTCTGATCGTCGGCTTCGCCCTGAAGGATATTCTGGAGAACTTCGTCGCCGGTATCCTGATCCTCTGGCGGCGGCCGTATGAAGTCGCCGATCAGATTCAGGTCGGCACGAACGCCGGCACCGTAAGCGAAATCAACTTCCGTTCGACAACGCTACGCACGGCCGACGGCATTCAGGTCTTCATTCCCAATGCGCAGATCTTCAATCAAGCGATCCAGAACCTGACCGAAAACGGCACCCGGCGTACGACGATCGTGCTGCAATTCCCGCTCGATACCGACTTTGCCCGCACCGAAGCGCTACTGCGCGAGGCGGTGAGCGGCGTCGACGGTGTGCTCCCCTCGGCGCGACCGGAGATCCTGCTGCTCGGCGCGTCCGCGACGGCCTACGAACTGCATGTGCGCTACTGGACCGCCCCGGAAATCCAGGTGACCAATCGCATCGAATCGGCTGTCCGCCTGTCGATCGACAACGCGCTCAACGGCGTCGATCTCAGCCGCACCCCGGCCGCGCCCGCGGGAACTCCCGATGGACCCGAAACGTCTCCTTAGGGGAGACGACGAATTGCTCTCGCAGAGGCGCGGAGGCGCAGAGGTTTTCATATATTAAGAACCCCGCGCCTCTGCGAGAGATCATCGTCCGCACTGATTGACACAGCCGAGAGGACCAATCATGTCGCGCTTTAGCCTTCAACCAACCCGGCTCGTGGCGCTGGCGCTCTTCGGTCTGATCGCGTTCGCTGCCTGCGGCCAGGAAGACCCCGCCAATCCCGCCAGCCCGACAGGAGAACCAACGATGTCCACCGTGAGACTCCAGGTACAGACCGTCGACGTGCTGATCGCCGAAAGCTTCCCGCCACAGATCAGTGCGCACGTTACCGCCATCATCCCCGATTCCTGCACGAAGGCACGTGAACCGGAGATTAGCCGCGACGGCACCACCATCACCGTCACCCTTATCGGCGAACGCCCCGACGGTGTCGCCTGCGCCCAGGTCATCAGCACCTACGACAAATCGATCCCCCTCGGCACCCTCGACCCCGGCAAGTACACGCTGCACGTCAACGACGTGACGCGGGAGTTTGAGGTGCAGTAGGGGGATGATGATCGCTCCCGCCCGCCGCACGGGATTTCGGCCCCGGGCCGTCGGACTCGCCATTGGCCCGACGTTGGGGTTGCATCATCCGCCCACTCGCCTCCCACTCGTATACTGAACATATGGCTGTGGATCTCACCGGGCGCGGGGTGGGGCGATGCGCGTTTCGGGTCTGAATCTTCGAATGCGGTCGATCAACTGGCACCGGTCGCAGCGGGCGCTGCCGGCCTATGCGTTGGCTTTGCTCGCGATCGCGGCGACAACGGCCGTGCTCTTTCCGTTCCGGCCCGATCTCAACGCGCTCAATGTCGCCCTCATCTACTTGATCGTCGTGTCGGCGTTCTCGCTGGCGGAACGGATCGGCCCGAGCAGCCTGGCGGCAGTCGTCGCCTTCTTTTGCTTCGACCTCATCTTTATCCCGCCCTATTACACGATGTCGGTCGCACGCTCCGATCATGCGCTGGCGCTCTTCGTCTTTCTGGGAGCGGCGGTGCTGGTGACTCAGCTCACCGGCCGGGCGCGCGCCCATACCGAGGAGGCGTTGCGCCATGGCCGCCAGACGGCAACGCTCTATGATCTGAGCGCCGCCTTGATCGGCGAGATTGGACTTGATGCGACGCTCGCCGCCGTGGTCAAGCGCGTCTGGACGGTGTTTGGGCTCGATGGCTGCGCGATTCTGCTGGATGAGCGGGGCGAACTGACGGCGCGCGCCGTCGAGGGTGATGTCCTGATCGGCTTGACCGATCCGAATCTGCTCGGCGCCGGTCGCTGGGTGCTGAGCCACCGGCAGATCGCCAGTCTAGGGGCAACGCGCGCCAAGCTGCGGCCTCCGGGACCGCCGGGCCAGCGCGCCTCGTGGAACTTCGCGTTTGGCTTGCGCGATCGTGATGTGCTGCTGCTCCCGATTACGACTAAGCGCCGCGCGCTCGGCGTGCTCGTCGCCAGCCGTGCGCGCGAGCGTCCGCGCTTCGACGAGGAAGAGTCGCGTCTGATGGCGACCTTCGCCAATCAGGCGGCGCTGGCGATCGAGCGTTGCCTGCTGACCGAAGAGCAGGTGAACGCCGAGGTGCTGGCGCGTTCCGATCAGCTCAAGTCGGCGCTCCTGTCGGCGGTTTCGCACGATCTGCGCACGCCGCTCGCCTCGATCAAGGCGTCGGCGACGAGCCTCTTGCAGCATGATGTCAGTTGGAGCGACGACGATCGCGACGAACTGCTCGAAGCGATCGACGAAGAAGCGGATCGGCTCAACCAGTTCGTCGCCAACCTGCTCGATCTGACGCGCATCGAGGCAGGCGCGCTGCAGCCGTCGTTCGACTGGTACGACCTGCGCGAGATCATCCACGATGCCGCCAACCGGAGTGCGCTCGGCCGGGGCGATCGTCCACTCACGCTCGATTTGCCGGATACGCTGCCGCCGGTCGAGGTCGATTACATCGAGATCGCCCAGGTGCTGATCAACGTGCTCGAAAACGCGGCCAAGTATTCGCCTGAGGGGGGCCAGATCACGCTGACGCTGGGTGTACGCGCCAGCGAGATCGAAATCGCGGTG
>JAICWZ010000181.1 GCA_025966355.1 Thermomicrobiaceae bacterium | reverse complement strand
GTTTCATGCTGTCGAGGTGACGCCCGACATCCGCCTATCGGTCAACTTCCTGGCCGAGCCGAGCGTGATCGACCTGCCGCTGCCGTACCAGACCTCGGACGGCGCCTATGAGCTGATCGACCGGACCGATTCCGAACTCTTCGTCGTCTGGCATCTGCAAAACGGCCGCCCGGGCAACTCCTACGGCCAAATCGAAAAGCAACTCAAAGTGCCGGTCACGGTCCGCTTCTGGCACACGACGGCCAAGATTCTGGCAGCGGCGAAGGTGACCAGGTGAGCGGTGTGCCGTGCGCATCAACCCGATGGCAACCTCGTGCCACGCTCAACCTGAATGCCATTTCCGGGATCCGGCTCCGGATCGATGGATATCGACTCTGCTCGCTTCAACATGATCCGCGCCATTTGTTCGGTTTCGTCCAACGCGGGCGCTGAACCGAACTGGCTGTGCCACACCTCGATGACGAGCCCGCGTTCGCGGATGAGGATGGCGTTGGCGACCGTTCCGGTATTCCCGTCGGCATCAACTTCGCTGTACTGATAGCCAACCGTGTCGTCGCCGATCAAGGGAACATCAAGCGGAGCGATGTGATAGGAATAGCCGTCGTCGTCGCTCGATGGTTCACAGGGGAAATCCGCCTTCGCGGCGAGCATGCCCGTTTCCGCGGTGTGCTCACCGACGTGGACCAGGATCTCCTGGAGATAGCCGTCGTCGACCGTCTGGTTCTCAAAGCTCACGCCGGCCGACGCATCGATTTCATCTGGGAAAAAGAGCGCGGTACTATCGCACGGATAGAGTGGACCATAGTCGTCATAATCTTCGGGTATCGAGGTTTCGGCCCACCCGGCTGGTAGATCATCCTCACGAGTCAGCCCAGCGATCATCTCGTTGCTGGAGCCGTCTGGCCCTGCGGGCTCGGCGGTCATGCCGCTCCCTTTCAGGACCTGTTGCGCCTCGGCGATCAGCGCATCGCCGTTCTGAAGTTCCGCTTTACTCTCGTTGAGCGCATCCTGGTTGCCGTCGTGCACGAACCGATCGACGTCATCCGCTGCCGCGTCATAGGCGCGAAACGCGTCGACGAATCGAGTGTGGAATCCATCGTAGTCTTCCGGCGGATCAAGCTGCTGTACGTTGGCGAAGATCTGATGCCAGCGTGCGGCTTCCGCGGCGAGTTGCGATTTCCAGCGTGAACTCCAGATCGAGGAAAAGAGATTGAGATAGCGTAGACGCTGCTCGCTCTGGCTGATCCAGTATCGGTCCCAATCGAAGGTATTGAGATACGCGACTTCCTCGGGCGATCGGCCGTTGGTGCCGGTCACGTCGGTAAGGCTATCCGGCAACTCCGCCGATGGTGGAGCGTAGCCAAGGAACGTCCGTAACACGACACCGGTTACCTTGATCGCGGATGGCGGTCGCATGGCGCCCGTGGCAGCGTCAAGACCGATTGCCGCGATGACCAGCCCACAAACTGCGAAGACAAGCAAGAGGAGCGCGCATCCCGAGCAACCACAGCCGCTGCGCAAGCGGCTTCCAGTGACAGGGGGTTGCGTCTCGCTCATGAGTGCCATCCGCTCACGAGTTTGATCGGCCGAAGCGTGGCAGGCGGCATGGGACCCCGTGGAACAGCTTGTCGGACTTCCGCCATTTCGGCGAGCCATTCGTCTTCGAGGAGGGCGATGCCCGGAGCTTGCGAAGAGCGCGGAGCGGCGAGTGCTTCGCGCGCTGTCTTTTCGGCAAGTGCGGTGTCCCCAGCTGCATGCTGGAGCGCTGCCTGCGCGCGCAGCCAGGTTCGTTTCGGAATGAAATTGGTGTTGCCCTGGACCAGCCACTCTGTGGCTCGGTCGACATCTCCCCGAAAGCGCCCCTGGAAGAAGGCCGCCTCGACTTGAAGTCCCGGCATCGCAGCCGGTTGCCGTGCGCGCTTGCGCATCCCCTCGAGCGTCCGAAACGCGTGGTAGATCGCTCGGTCGGCGCGCTCGACGTCTCCCGTGTCCAGCGCCTGGAAATAGGCGAGAAGATGCGCCTGATATTGTTTGTCAAACGGCCGGACGTTCATGGTGGCCATCTCGACCCAGTCTTCGCGCCAGGCACGAGGGCGTTCCCCAGCGTCGGCCAGCGCATTCAATGCATCGGTCGCTGCCAGTGCCCGGGCACGCGGACCCCCGCCAAAGAGGATGCGTAACGATTGCCCATCGAGGAAGCCAGTAAGCACGATCACACAGAATAGGAGCGCCTGAATCAGAACGAAGAGCGCGAGGTTAAGCCAGGATGGCAGCGTTGGGCCAGACGAAACGGCATGTAGACTGCTGTCAAAAAGAAAGACGACGAGCAATACGACAGCGGTCACGACGAGTCCGGCTGTTCCTCCCAGCACACGTACGAGGGCCCGCTTCGTCAAGTCCCCCGCGGCGGGAGGCTTCGAGACCTCATAACCGAACCAGCGTAGTGAACAGCGACTGAGCTGGAAGCGCCAGCGCGGTCTGAACGAGAGGAGCAGCGGTCCCACGAAGAAATACGTGGGAGTGTAACCGGCCCAACGGCCGCAAACGAGACGGCCGAGCGCCCGAATTGTCGCGATGAACCCGAAGAGCAAGATGGTCAGGAAAACGGCGAGCAGCCCGATGATGAGCCAATGCGCGGTTAGCAACCGCCAGCCGCCGAACGCGATAACCAGGAGCAGGGGTATCAGTGAAGTGCGAAACAAGAGCCAGAGCGCTTGCCGCGAGTCCTGTGCGTAGCTCGGCGCGATGCGGTAGCGAACGTCCGGCTCTTCCGGCACAGACTGCCAGGATTCGGTGACAGGTTCTGTCTTCTCCGATAATTCGATGATCTCCCCCAGCCACTCGTGGACGGCCGTCTTCCAGCCGGCATTGACCTGCGCCGAACTCCATAATCGGCTCTGTGCCTCTCGTGCGACGCCGCGGGCCAGGGTCGGGCTTCCTTCGGCCAGCAGAACGCCCGCCTCGGCACGCAGCACCACATCACGATCGATCACTGCGTCGGCCAGCCGGTGTAGCCACCGGCGGCATTCGGCTGCGGGTTTGATGCGGTGCGCTGCCAGGAAGGAGATCGCGTCCGCCAGCCCGAGCGCCATCAGGGAATCATGGTCCAGCAGCCATGACATAATCTTCGGTTGTTGTCTGAGAAGACCATCTGCCGCGATTTCGAAGTGGCGTGCCGCTGCCTCGAAATCGCCGGCATCGCGCGCGCGAAGATGCGCGATCAGGGCAGATTCGATCTCTGTTGGATGATCGTCTGCGATGCGGAAGAGTTCCTCGATCGGTTCGGGATCCCATTCCTGCGGGCGATGCGACCCTAAAATGTCAGCATTGATCATGCAAAGGAGAATATGGCGACGGCCGGCCGCCCCGTTCTTCAAAATCTCGTATATGAGGCGGCCATCCCCGCGCGCGATCGATGTTGCGAGTAGCGTAAGACCTTCAAAACGGATGGCGTAATAGACCGTGCTCGGCGAGACGACTCCGAACCAGGGGAGAACGAAGGCCAGCAGCGTGGTAATGCTCAGAGCAAATATCCCGCCGCCCAGGATGATGATCGCCTTGCGTTCCAGCCGCTCCCGGCTTTTCGGTGACATCGTGGCGGTTCCGGGAAAGGGAAACCATTTCCACCTGAGGCCAAGAGATGGCAGCCCGCCAGCCCAACTGATCGCCAGCGGACCGGATGTCAGCCCCCAGATTCGAAAACCGGCCAGCAGTCCGGCGAGAAGCTTCCCGAGCAACAGGGCGTTCGCAACGATGACGATACCAAGACCGATATCGAACAGTCCGTTCGCGAACTGAGCCAATTGACTATTCGGATCGGCGACGAGCAGGATAAGGTAGACGATCACGAACAGAAGGATTGTCACGCCAGGAGGGCTGAATGCACGTTCTTTCCACGACATCCGGCGTGGCTGAACCCTTCGGCTTGGCTCCGAGAAGTTTGCCGAAGCGCCAGGCTTGCTCAAGATCCCCCCGTTCATCCCCATCAGCAGCAGGTGAAAAGACTGTCGGCGTTCCGATTAGCGTTGCAACGCCAATTTTTTCGGCAGATGGCCCATCAATATCGCGCCGAGCTGCATGTGCCGTACGCAGAATACTACTGATGCAAATTGCCTGATGTGTATAGCAAGATTGTCCTATGGAATTCGTACCGATGTAAGGGAACGGTTCACGATTCACGATAACCCGTTCGACCACGGATGCAGACGGCAGCCAATCGAGGGATTATTCTGGCGGTGCGCTGATTGCGCCCGGTGTTCGTGCGTCGGTTTTCAAAAGGTCGGAGCAGCCAGTGGGCGAACGCTCGGTCAGCATCGCCTTTCAGACGGATAAGCCGCTCGCGGCGTATGGGTCGCTGGCGGCGGCGGCTGAGGGGTACGGGTTTACGGGGGTGAGCGTGTTCAATGACATGCTCTACCAGCCGGCCTGGCTGCCCCTGTTGGAGATCGCGCGGACGACGAATCGGGTGCGGATCGGCCCGGCGGCGGTCAATCCGTTTACGTGCCATCCGATCAACATCGCCGCCAATATCGCGTTGATCGATGAAGCGTCGCAGGGACGCGCCTATCTTGGCTTCGCGCGGGGCGCCTGGCTCGATTTCGTCGGCCTGGAGCCGGCGCGGCCGGTGACGGCGCTGCGCGAGGCGATGCTGGCCGTGCGCCATCTGCTCTCACGCTCGACTGAACCGCTGGCGGGCGAATTCTTCCCGCTGGCCGGTGGCGATGCGCTCCGCTGGGATGCGATTCGTCCCGATATCCCATTCCTGCTCGGCAGTTGGGGGCCGCGCCTGATCCAGGCTGGTCTCGATCTGGTCGATGAAATCAAGCTGGGCGGCACGGCCAACCCGGCGGTTGGACCGTGGTTGCGTGCGCAGATGGGTGGTGCGCCGGCGCAACTGGTCGTCGGCGCGGTGACGGTCGTCGATGAGGATGGCTCC
>JAICWZ010000374.1 GCA_025966355.1 Thermomicrobiaceae bacterium | reverse complement strand
GCCGGGCCTGAGAAACGTCAGGAGCGTCGTGGTAATGGCGGCCATACCGCTGCCGAAGACGGTACACGCCTCGGCCTCGTCCCAGATCGTCAGGCGATCCTCGAGGATTTCGAGGTTCGGGTTGTTGATGCGGCCGTAGATGAGCCCCTGAACCTCGTTCTCGCCCTTCTCGCGCAGTCCGTAGGCGGCGGAGAAGAACGACTTGCCGGCTTCCGAGTTTTCAAAGACGAACGTCGAAGTCTGGAAAATCGGTGGCTTGAGCGCCCCCTCCGACCATGCCGGGGTGTAGCCATACCCCATCATGAGCGTTTCGGGGCTGAGGGATTTGTCTCCGAGATAGCCGTCGGGTTTTCGCCGTGCCATGCGTTTCTCCATCTCGCGTTCAGTCTGGGCGCACCGGCTTCACCGGAGTTTGGATATGCTGGCGAAGGGGCGCCGCAGCGGCTGCCGAATCACGACGCAGGTTTGCCGACTACCGTTCGGCAACAAACGCCGTGCCACCATGTATTTCCTAGATTGTACGCCGTGCCAATGTTCGGCATCGTTGATCTTCGACCGGCGCGTGCGTCGGTCGATTGCCACGGACGTCTACCGCAGCTGGCTCCCGTCACCCCATCAGGTCCGTCGCCAACCGGAGCAGGATGCGGGTCGTCGCGGCGATTGTCGTCACGTCGACCCATTCGTTGGCCTGGTGGTAGTTGGCACCGTGGGGGCCGAAGTGCACGGTCGGGATGCCGAGGTCGGTGGCAAAGTAGTTGGCGTCGGCGACGCCGGACGAATAGCCGAAGTCGGGAGTGTTGCCGGTTTCGGCCTGAAACGCGGTGGCGAATCGCTGGATGAAGGGGTGGTCGGACGCGATCTCCCAGGGCGGGTAGTAGGGCGGATCGATGCTCAGGTCGAAACGAGCTGGTGAGTGCAGGTTGTCGGCCAGTTCGCGCATCTGCGCCAGCACCGTCTCGCCGTCTTCACCGGGGACGATGTGGCGATTGATGGTGAAGCGGGCCGTTTCCGGCACGGTGATAACGTACTGTGCGCTGCCGCTCTGCACGCCTAACACGCATTGACTTGAGATGAGGTTCGGATGCTGGCCAAGCGGCAGATCATCGACCTGCGACAGGAACCTGGCGCTCTCGACGGCCGCGTTGATGCCGAACCATGGATAGGCGCCGTGGGCCGCTTTGCCGGTGACATCGCCACGCACCAGCACTTTACCGGCGGCACCGAGCACCGGATGCTCCCAGGCTGACTCGAGGCAGACGCACGCGTCGGCTTTGGTTTGCGCATCGACGAGCGCACGGGCGCCGATTGAGTACGCTTCTTCATCGACGACCGAGGTGAAGAGCAGCGTGCCGTGCCAGAGATCGCGTCGCCGGTCGAGCGCGCGCGCGGCGAGCATGGCGGCGGTCATGCCGGCTTTCATGTCGCAGGCACCGAGACCGTAGAGCCGGTCGCCGTCACGCGTCGCCTGCCAGGGATCGGTTTGCCAGCCTTCGGCGGCCAGTACCGTATCGATATGCCCGTTGAGCATGAGAATCGGGCCGTCGCCATTTTCGACGCGTGCGATGACGTTCGGCCGATCGCCTTCGGTCGCCTGAAACTCGGAGGCGATGCCGTTGTCACGCAGCCAGGCGGCGATGGCGCGCTGGACGTCGCCTTCTTGCCCCGGATAGCTGCGAAACGAGACGAGGTGGGTTGTCAGCGCCGCCGCTTCCTCGACATCGCTGTTCGCCTGCAACCACTGTTCATCCATCGATTCAGCCCTTCCCTGAAGCGCTCGCGTCGTCCGACACGATATCAAGGTGCACGACCGGCTCATCACCAACGACCCAGGCGTCATGCCCCGGCGGGAACTCGTAGACGTCGCCCGCCGCGAATTCCCGTGGCTCGTCGTCGTCGACCATGACGGCGAGCCGCCCGGCGAGCATGTAGCCGCAGTGGTGCTTTGGGCAGCGTGTGAGGCTGAGCTCCGGGCCGACGCATTCGGACCAGCGCCAGCCCGGTTCCAGCGTGATACGCATGTAGGTGATGCCGGCGAGCGCCAGCGTTTCGGTGCGCGTCTTCGGATAGGTGACGACGGTCGCGTCATGTTCGAACGAGCGACCGCGGAGTTCACTCATGACTCCTCCTTCTCTCATGTCTCTGAGTATCGCATGACCGGCGCGAACCTTCGGGGTATGCTAGGTCGGCAAGAGACGATGCAACCGATCGGAGAGTGCCGGTAGGCCGGATTCGACGAAGCTGTCGAGAAGGAGTCGATGATGACGGAACGATTTCGGAGTGGGTCGATCACGCTGGCCGAGCGCATGGGCCGGCTCGGCACCGAGAGCGCCTTCGATGTGCTGGTGAAAGCCAAGGCGCGGGAGGCGCAGGGACGGAGCGTCGTGCATCTGGAGATCGGCGAGCCGGATTTCGATACGCCGTCGCACATCATCGACGCCGGCGTCGCGGCGCTGCGCTCGGGGCAGACACACTATACGCCGGCCGCGGGTATCCCGGAACTGCGCCAGGCGATTGCCGCCTACATCGCGCAGACGCGCGGCGTCTCGTGCGAAGCGGAGCGCGTCGTCGTGACGCCGGGCGGCAAGCCGATCATGTTCTTCACGATCCTGGCGCTGGTGCAGGCGGGCGATGAAGTGATCTACCCCGATCCCGGCTTCCCGATATACGAATCGGTCATCAATTTCACGGGTGCCACGCCGGTGCCGCTGACCTTGCGCGAAGATCGCGACTTCGGCTTTGACGTTGACGAACTCAAGTCGCTCGTCAGCGAGCGGACGCGCCTCGTCATCGTCAATTCGCCGCACAATCCGACCGGCGGTATCATCGGCGACGAGGCGCTGGCCGAGCTCGCCCGGCTCGCGGTAAAACACGACTTCCTGGTGCTATCGGATGAAATCTACACGCGCATGGTCTACGAGGGGACGCCGCGCAGCGTCATCAGTCTGCCCGGGATGCTCGATCGGACGATTATTCTCGACGGCTTC
>JAICWZ010000129.1 GCA_025966355.1 Thermomicrobiaceae bacterium | reverse complement strand
AGGTGCCCCTGATGTCGCTCGCTCGTCAGAGAGGTGTGATCTTGGAAGCCAAAGACTTCGTCGAACCCACGCCCAATCCGATCGAGCCGGCCGAAGGCCGCCTCGGCATCCTACTCGTCGGCCTCGGCGCCGTCGCCTCGACCTTCATCAGCGGTGTCGAGCACGCTCGACGCGGTAGTGGCCGGCCGATCGGCTCGCTTACCCAGATGGGCACGATTCGTCTCGGCAAGCGCACGGAAAACCGCTCGCCCCTCATCCGCGAGTTCGTCCCGCTCGCAAACCTCGACGACATCGTCTTCGGCGCCTGGGATCCGTTCCCCGACAACGCCTACGAAGCCGCGCTGAAGTGCGGCGTCCTCGACCGCCACGAACACATCGAGCCGATCGCCGACTTCCTCAAGTCGATCAAGCCGATGCCGGCCGCCTTCGACCAGTACTACGTCAAGCGCCTGAATGGGCCCAACGTCAAGAACGGCTCGAAGCTGGAGATGGCCGAGCAGATCCGCGCGGACATTCGCGACTTCAAGTCCGCCAATAACTGCGACCGCCTCGTGATCATCTGGTGCGCCTCAACCGAGATCTTCATGGAGGAGGGCCCGGACCACGCTGACCTCGTAGCGTTCGAGGGGGCGCTGAGCGACGGCGACGCCACGATCGCCCCCTCGATGCTCTATGCCTATGCTGCCTTGCAGGAAGGCGTCCCCTTCGCCAACGGTGCTCCCAACCTGACGGCTGATATCCCAGCGCTGGTTGATCTCGCGACCGAGCAGGGCGTGCCGATCTGCGGCAAGGATTTTAAGACCGGCCAGACGATGATCAAGACGGTGCTCGCGCCGATGCTGAAGGCGCGCATGCTCGGTCTCAGCGGCTGGTATTCGACGAACATCCTCGGCAACCGCGACGGCGAGGTGCTCGACGACCCGGAGAGTTTCAAGACCAAGGAAGAATCGAAGCTCGGCGTCCTTGAGTACATCCTCCAGCCGGATCTCTACCCCGAACTCTATGGCGACGTCTATCACAAGGTGCGGATCAACTACTACCCACCCCGCGGCGACAACAAAGAGGGCTGGGACAACATCGACATCTTCGGTTGGCTCGGTTACCCGATGCAGATCAAGATCGACTTCCTCTGCCGCGACTCAATTCTCGCCGCACCGCTGCTGCTCGACCTTGCCCTTTTCCTCGACCTCGCCAAGCGGGCCGGCCTGTCGGGTATTCAGGAATGGTTGTCCTTCTACTTTAAGAGCCCCCAGCACGCGGCCGCGGTCTACCCGGAACACGACATCTTCATCCAGCAGACAAAACTCAAGAACACCCTGCGCTGGATGATGGGCGAAGAGCAGATCACGCACCTCGGCCGGGAGTACTACCAGGAGGACTAGACCTCAGGATCGGTCACCACCATCGCCTTTCCCACCTGCGCGTTTTGCTCAGAGCCCGAGCAAAACGCGCAGGTGGTCCTCAACGCTACGTATGGTCTGATCTGAGATCGTCCCCCAGCGTTCCAGCAGTCGCTTGACCGAGATTGACCGCACATCTTCGCATTTGATGAAACTGAGCTGTCGAACGCCGCCATCGGGTGGTGCGACCGCGACGTGTATCGGAATCCCTCGATCGCGAGTGGTCATCGGCACGATGATGACAAGGCCAGCAGGACCCTGGTTGAAGGTATCTTCAGAGACGACAACGCAGGGTCGAATGCGACCTTGTTCGTGACCGCGAACCGGCTCCAGATCGGTCAGCCAGACTTCTCCGCGCAACGGCACGACCACTATTCGTCATCCGAGATATCAGCGAGGGTGTTGTCCCAGAGTTCGCGTTCTTCGAGTTCTTCACGCCAGCCCTCGGGGTCAGATCGCAACGCCGCGTAGGCTGCATTCGTCTGTTCGAGAAGCCGTTGTCGTCGATACGCTTCGACTGCTTTCGAGACTACTTCCTGAATCGGCTCATCCATCTCTTGGGCCAGATCACGCAAGGTCCGCTGGGTTAGTTCCGTCACGCGGACAGTGCCTCCGCGTCGGGGCTGGTAGCCTGAAACTAATCTTGTCATAGCTGTCCTCGTTCCTCGTCTACGAAGTGGTGGACAAAATGGTAACCAAATGAGAGGCCGATGTCCAGTTCCGATTATCTCCGGCGATCACCGGTCAAATCGCCGCTTCTCATCCGCACTCCGTGGCCCGCAGTCTGCGCTCTTTCCGTGGAAGGCCGTCGCGCGCGGTTTGATTGATGCTGCCGTCCAGGCGCACCGGCCGGAAGAAGGGAAGACCCCGATGGGTGAACTGATGCGCGCGGTGGTGAAACCGGCGCGGGCGCCGGGCGCCGAACTACGTGATGTGCCGATTCCGGTGCCGGGCGATCATGATGTGCTGATCCGGGTGAAGGCGACCTCGATGTGCGGTACCGATCTGCACATCTTTCGCTGGGATCACTGGGCGGAGGCGCATTTCGGCCCAACGCCGATGGTCTTCGGTCACGAATATTGCGGCGAGGTTGTCGAAGTTGGGCGCGATGTCGCACGGGTCAAGGTCGGCGATTTCGTTTCGGGCGAGACGCACATCGGCTGCGGTCACTGCCACCTCTGCCGCACCGGTCAGCAGCATCTCTGTATCAATATGGACCTGGTCGGCGTCACCCGGCCCGGCTGCTTCGCCGAATACATTTGCATCCCCGAGCAGAACGCCTGGGTCAATGCGCCTGATCTGCCGATCGATATTGCCGCGATTCAGGAGCCGTTCGGCAATGCCGTGCATACGACGCTCTCTGGCGAGATCGCCGCGCGCTCCACGCTCGTGATGGGCTGCGGACCGATCGGCCTCTTCTCGATCGGCATCGCGCGCGCCTCAGGCGCTTCGCCAATCTGGGCGGTCGATATCAACGATTACCGGCTCGATCTGGCGCGGAAAATGGGTGCGACGCACGTCATCGATTCGCGCGAGGAGGATCCGGTCGCGACGATCATGGCCGAGAGCGATGGCGAGGGTGCTGAGGTCGTGCTGGAGCTTTCCGGCGCGCCGGCCGGCATCCGCCAGGCGTTCGGCGCCCTGCGCGTCGGCGGGCGCATCTCAATGCTCGGACTGCCATCCGATCCGTTCGAGTTCGATTTCAGTACCTCAATCGTGCTGAAAGGCGCCGAGGTTCACGGCATCTATGGGCGCAAGATGTTCGACACCTGGTACCGCACCCGCACGCTGCTCGGCAACGGATTGGTCGATGTTTCCCCGCTGATTACCCACCATATGCCGCTTGAGGATTTCGAGAAGGGCATGGATCTCCTCTTGCACGGGCAGGCGGCGAAGGTGATTCTTTATCCACCTGGTCCGACTGCTCCGACGCCCGAAGCTGCCTCGACCTCCGCGTACCGCAGCGTCAGCGTCTGAAAGGATCGCGTTTCATGGCACAAACCGGCACCGGCATGAGCTTTCTCAATACCGATATCGAGCACCTGAAAGAGCAGGGCCTGCACCGTTCGTTGCGGGTCATCGGTTCACCGAACAAAGCGGTCTTTACCGTCGACGGCAAGGACGTGATCAACCTGTCGTCGAACAACTATCTCGGTCTGACGACGCATCCGAAGCTGATCGCGGCGTCCGTCAAGGCGACCGAATGGTACGGCGTCGGCTCCGGCGCGGTGCGCACGATCGCCGGCACGATGAACCTGCACGAGGAGCTCGAGCGGCGGCTGGCCGATTTCAAGCACACGCAGGCGTCGCTCACCTTTCAGTCCGGCTTCACCGCCAACACCGGTGTCTTGCAATCGCTGCTCAAAGACGAGGATGTCATCATCTCCGATCAGCTGAACCACGCCAGCATCATCGATGGCATTCGACTCAGCCGGGCGCAGCGCAAAGTCTTTCCGCACAAGGACATGGATGGACTGGAGAGCGTGCTGCAGGAGACGCAGAGCGCGCGCGTGCGCCTGATCGTCACCGACGGTGTCTTCAGCATGGATGGCGATATCGCGCCGATGCCGGAGATCGTCGACCTCGCCGAGCGCTACGGCGCCATCGTCATGATCGACGATGCCCACGGCTCGGGTGTGCTCGGCAAGAATGGTCGCGGTACGGTCAATCATTTCGGACTGGACGGCCGGGTACAGATTCAGATCGGCACGCTCTCGAAGGCGATCGGGTCGGTCGGCGGCTATGTCGCGGGCGACGAGATCTTGCGTGATTACCTCATCCATATGGCACGCCCCTTCCTCTT
The DNA here is from genome assembly GCA_025966355.1 of Thermomicrobiaceae bacterium. Lineage (GTDB taxonomy): Bacteria > Chloroflexota > Chloroflexia > Thermomicrobiales > Thermomicrobiaceae > CALAGB01. Next base: position 1,705 of record JAICWZ010000129.1, on the reverse strand, counting down.
CAGCACCTCGCAGCCGCCGGGAGTCGTCGCCAGTTGCATCGCGGCGATCGACGTGCTGGAGCAAGAACCGGAGATCGTCGAGCGGCTCTGGGAGAACACCCGCTTCTTCAAGCAGAAACTGACCGATCTCGGCTTCAACACCGGCCGCAGCGAAACACCGATCACCCCGGTGATTGTCGGTGAAGCGCACCAGGCGATGACGCTTTCGGACAAGCTCTTCGAGCGCGGCGTCTTCGCCCAGGGCATCGGCTTCCCAACCGTGCCGCAGGGCCAGGCGCGCCTGCGTACGATCGTCAGCGCCGCCCACACGAAAGAACAGCTCCAACAGGCGCTCGACGCGATCGCCGAGGCAGGACGCGAGTTGGGGATTATCTAGGCGCTAAACAGAGGTATGGCCCGCGCCGGGGAATGGGACACGGGCCACGGAATGAGGTGGGAAGGGTCGGTTCTTGAGTGGAACCAACATCGACACGGGGGCAGCGTCTCGATGTCACCCTTAACCTAGCGCCCGAATGTAAACGCGAGGTGTACACCCGGTGCCCAGGATCTCTAGATTTCGTCAGGGAGTGGTGTCGGTTGAGCGCAACGATGCATGATACATGGCGCACGCTTGCTATACTTGGCGCCTGTGCTTGTACGTTCAGCCTCTGCCCAGAGCAGTGTCGTTTCGGATGAATCCGGAGGTCGTCCAATGGTCCCACATCATCCTCTGGCGAATCGAGAATTGGACCCAAGGCAGACGCGGGAGGCTGAGCAAATGTTTGCAACGGGATACGACGAGGCGTCCGACGGCGACCTGGCCGAGGCCCATCGTCGATGGAACGAGGAGATGTCCGTCGACGATGTCATAGAGAACTATGAGGGCGAGTGGATCTTGCTGCGCATTACCGAATGGGACGAGCACCACAATCCATCCCGCGGCGCCGTCATCGTCCATGACCTCGACAATCAACCGATCTGGAACATGTGGGCCCAACTCAAGGACGAATCGCCTGATTCGGGTGATCGCTACTACATTTTTCAGGCGCGTCCCGTGATCCGTACCGAGGAAGAACTGCTGAAATTTCTGCGTGACGGAGGCGAGTTTATGGAAGTGCCGTTTGACTGGCGCCGCTGATCTTTCTTTTGTGTTGGATGTAGATCGGCGGCACGGCTGGCTTCTGGTTCCGCTTCAAATCGAACAAGATCCTGTGATTCAAATGGTGCTTGATACCGGGAGCGCTCGATCAGCCATTAGCAATTCAAGGTTTGAGAAGCTTGATCGCCTGCATCGGTTGACGCCGTATGGCTCTGGCCGGTACGTCATCCAAGGCCTCAGAGTTCAGGGTCAGCGCTTTCCAGATCTATACGTTTCAGTCCGGAGCCGTGTAAATGAGGTGGGAGCAGACGGCATTATCGGGCTCGACGTTCTCAACCAGTTTCGCGAGATCCACTTTGAGCGAGAAACGATGACGCTCTCGTTGCGCGGATGGTCGCCGCACTAGTCCCCTCTTGCAGCATATTCCCTACGGCACCCACTCCCGGCTGATCATCGCGTCATCGGCGTAGATGACAGGGTTCGATGGGGTGATGTTGTCGGTGTAGTTGGAGAGGCTCCACTGCTGGTTGTCGGCGGTGGTGGTCTGGATCTGGTCGAGGTCGAAGAGTTTGACGCGGTCCTGCCAGATGGTGATCTGGCCGCTGGAGCCGGTTGAGCGACGGAAGT
>JAICWZ010000059.1 GCA_025966355.1 Thermomicrobiaceae bacterium | reverse complement strand
GCGAGGTGCAAAACCTCGACGTCTAGTCGCACGACAGGAAAAGAGCCAAATCACTTGAAGAGCCCCGACGCAAGTTCCCGCCCGGGCTCGTCGGTTGGGCTGGTCGAGCCAGCCACTCCGGCGAGCCTGCCCATCGCGATCGACGCCATGGGTGGCGATCACGCTCCCGCGGAGATCGTCGCCGGCGCGATCGATGTCGTTCGCGGCCACGGCCTCTCCGTGAGTCTGGTCGGCCAGGCATCCGAAATCGAGCCGTTGCTGGCTGATTGCGACGATTGCAGACGGTCGATACGGGTCGTCGATGCTCCTGAAATCATTACGATGGAGGAGCACGCGGTCGCGGCGATCCGGCGTAAATCCAGGGCGTCGATTACCGTTGCCTGCCTCGAAGTCGCCGAGAATCGCGCGGGAGCGGTCGTTTCGGCCGGTCACTCGGGTGCGGTCGTCGCCTCAGCGATCTTCACGATCGGGCGAATGCCCGGTGTAGACCGTCCCGGCATCGCGGTACCGATCCCGACCGCGCTTAGTTCAACCCCGCTTTATATTATGGATGGCGGCGGAGTCGTCGACCCTCGGCCCGCTCACCTGGTGCAATTTGCGTACTTGATATACGACTACCTGCGCGCTGTCGTCGGCATCGAGTTTCCGCGGATCGGGCTGTTGAGCAACGGCGAAGAGGCAGGTAAGGGAACCGCGTTCGTGCGTGAGGTGCATGCCTTGCTGCAAGAGCGAAACGACGTCGGCTTTATCGGGAACATCGAGGCGAACGCGATTTCCGAAGGCATCGTCGACGCCGTTCTATGCGACGGCTTCAGCGGAAATCTGCTGCTCAAGGCCGCCGAGGGCGCGGCGGTTATCGTTCAGAACGCATTGCGCAACGAACTGACCGCCCGCTGGTACACGCAGCTTCTTGCCGGAGCGCTGAGGCCCGCGTTTCGCCGTGCCCGAAAGACTGTTGACTATCGATCGTACGGTGGTGCGCCGTTACTTGGGGTCAACGCGCCGGTGATCCTGGCCCATGGCCGCTCCGATCGCTACGCAATCGCGAACGCGATCCTCTCGGCATCACGTTCGACCTCCATGTCGAAGCGTCATTCGACGGTTACTGAGAAGGCACTCTTGTCAACTTAGACGTCGCGACGGGGATCGGCCCGATGCAAGTCGCGGCTTGGGACGTAAGAGAGCATCGGGCCGTGCCAGGTCATGCCGTGAGGTGGAGTCTATTCCTCGCCTGAAACGGCGCGCTTCAGCTGTGTACCAGGCTTAAAGCTCGGACTCTTGCGCGATGGAATGGTGATACGCTCGCCCGTTTGTGGATTGCGGCCCTCGCGCGACCCACGCTCACTGATGCGAAAGGTCCCGAACCCGGTCAGTGCTACTTCGTCGCCTTTGGCGAGCGCGTCCTGAATCGCATTGAACGTTGCGTTGACGACCGCCGTCACCTGCGTCTCTGGTTGATTGACATCAGTGGCAACCGCCTTGACCAGATCACTTTTTCGCATGTGGTTTCCCTTCCGCTCTTACTCAACAGTTGGCCGCGACTACAGGCATTTTCCAGACTATATAGCATGAGCCGCGCCATGAGCAAATACCGGCCGCGTATGTACGCTTATTCTATCGCAAACGGAAACACAATTATTGCCTGCGCCGCTGGCGCGCCGCCTCGAACAGAATAACGGCTCCGGCGACCGCCGCGTTGAGCGATTCGACCTCGCCGTGCATTGGGATCGTGACATACCCGCTGAGCTGGCGCGCGGCTCGGTCGGAGATTCCGGTCGCTTCGCTGCCGAGGATCAGTGCCGTTGGTTGTCTCCAGTCAACTGTGTCATACGGAACACCCTGTCCCGCTTCAGCACCCAAACGTTGCGCGCACGAACCAAGCATCGGATCGAGCGCATCCCAGTCGAGCGAGCGAATCGGCAGGCGGAAGTGCGCACCCATGGCCGCGCGAACGACCTTTGGCGCATACGGATCGGCGGTTCGCGGTGAGACGAATACGGCGTGTGCACCGGCCGCTGCCGCCGAGCGCAGGAGCGTGCCGAGGTTTCCCGGATCTTTGATCCCATCAGCCACGACGAACAGCGAGGGGTCGACCCCTTGCACGATTGGTACGTCAGGAAATTTGAAGATGGCGGCGATCCCCTGTGGGGAATCGGTTTCGGCGATCGCGGAGATGACCGCAGGCGTGACTTCATGGACGAGCGTGTCATCCGCACTCAGTTCTTGAAGTCGCTGCATGAGCGTATTCTCGATGCGTGACGGATCGAAAAAGAGCCGCAGCGGCCGAAATCCGGCGCTCAGGGCGTCCTCGAAGAGTCGAACGCCTTCAACGACGAACGCCCGCTCTCGATGGCGCACCTTGCGATGCGCGAGTGAGCGGGCGAACTTGACATGCGGATTCTGGATGCTGGTCAACGCCGGTCCGACTGGCGACACGCGCTTCGGCTACAGGTTCGACTTGGCGACGGTTACCAGCTGGCTGAACGCGGCGGCATCGCGAACGGCGAGATCGGCCAGAACCTTGCGATCGATTTCAACCCCGGCTTTCGACAGCCCGTTGATGAACTTGCCGTAGGGCAGCCCATTCTGGCGCGCTGCGGCGTTGATACGGACGATCCAAAGGCGGCGCATGTCGCGCTTACGCGTGCGACGGTCGCGGTACTGATAGACGAGCGAGCGCATGACCGCTTCGTTGGCGCGCCGGAAGAGGCGGCTCCTCGTGCCGCGAAAACCAGCGGCTTGATGCAACATCTTGGTGTGGCGGCGATGCGCCGCGACCCCACGCTTTACGCGAGCCATTCTTTACCGGTCTCCCTCTTCAGCTACTTCGAACCGTACGGAAGCAGCTTCTTGAAGCGCTTGCGGTCGGACGGTGCGATCTCAAACATCTTATCCATCGCGCGCTGGTTACGGGCCGACTTTCGTCGCCGGAAATGGCTCCGCATCCCTTTCATGCGCATGATTTTGCCGGTGCCGGTCACCTTGAACCGGCGCTTGGCGCTCTTGCGCGTCTTCATCTTGGGCATGTTTCGTCCCCTCGTCTCATATCTGCGAAGGCTCAGGCTTCCGCAGGTTCACCTTCGGGCTGGTCCATATCGCGGGCCGGTTTGCTCGGACTCATCGTCATGACCATCGTTCGACCCTCAATGTGCGGAGCCTGTTCGATGATTCCGACTTCGCTGAGCTGCTGCGCGAGCCGGTCGAGTAGTCCTTTGCCGATATCCTGGTGCGCGATTTCACGCCCACGGAATAGGACGCTGAGCTTCACCTTGTCGCCGTCATCCAGAAAACGGGCAGCTTGCCGCCCCTTCGTTTCCAGATCGTGACCATCAATCTTCGGCCGGAGCCGAATCTCCTTGAGTTCGACGGTCTTTTGTCGCTTGCGTGATTCACGCTCGCGACGACTCTCTTCATAGCGGAACTTGCCATAATCCATCAAGCGACAAACCGGCGGCACGGCGTTCGGCTGCACCTCAACGAGATCGAGCCCCCGCTCACGGGCCATTTCCATGGCGTCACGCGTGCGCACAATGCCGACGTGGTTGCCTTCTTCGTCAATCAGGCGAACTTCGGGGATCCGAATCCGTTCGTTGACTCGTGCAGGTCTTGATGTGCTAATGGAAGCCTCCCATGAAATATACAGAGCCGCACCACCGACGACCGTGCCTGGTGCGGCTAGGAATCAGTATCGTCTGAAATCGTAGCATAGACGCGGAGGTTCGGTCAATCTCGACGGCGCCGCGTTTCTCGGCGTTGTCGAGGCAAATCGTGTTATGGCCGCTGGTAAATCTTCACATCACCGGACTGAAAGACGAGCGGCCAGCCAATCGAGCCGAGTTGCTGCAGACCCTGCGCCGAATAGGGCGCGCCGCCGTCGCACTGGGAACCGTATCCGTTCTGTTCGATTGGCCCATCGATGATGTAAGTAATGTCGTATTCGTCCAACAAGCGCCTGGCATCAGCTGAGAGTGGCTGGTTGTAAATTGTCGCGACGTCCGCCTTGCGCTGGGCGATTTCGCTGGAGATATCCGGATCGCCCAATCGCCACTGATACTCGTGGAATTGCCAGCCCAGCGGTGTTTGCATGCCGGTCGCCATCGAGAAGAGGTTATCCGGCATGACGCCATCCTCGCCATACGAGCAACCGGGAGCTTCGAGCAGATGATCGTTCGACGATCCATGCGCAGTGAGCCAGTTGATGGCGGCCACTTCGTCCGGCGCGCCCTCGTGCAGATACGAGATCCCATCAATGCCGCTGAAATGGGAGAAGCCGTTGGTCCAGCGATAAGCCGAGATTGGTGGATAGAGCGCGGCGCCGAGGATGATAATCGCAATCGGAACCACCGCTGCCGTAGCCAGCAGGCGAGAATACCGCTTTCCGATGCGGGTAATCGCGATTGGTAGCGCCACCGCGCAACTGACCGCGAAGATCGCCCAGACCTGGAAATAAAGCTTGAACACGGTGTTCATGCGGTCCCCAAAGGCGTCCTCCAAAAAGACCAACTCGGTGACCGACAGGAATAGAAACGCGGTGCCGAACACCGTGAGTAGATAACGCCTCGGTGCGTCGAACGTACCGGCGACGACGGTGATGAAGATGACCACAAGTGGGCCGATAAACCAGAAAAAGCCCGGAAACCGAATGAAGACCGAGACGAGGAAGCATCCGATCCCCGCGGCCGCGAGAATCCGATCGTTCCGTTCGATGCGTTGCAATACCGGCAAGGCAATTGGCACGAGAAAGAGCAGCGCGATGACGAAAAACAATCCGTGAACGGTGAAGATTTCGCGCGTTGAGGTGCGCGGCCAGGTAACGATACCGATCGTTTTGATAATCCGGCCGAGGATCGGGATCGAGCGGATCGAGGCCGGTATCTCATTCCCTTGGAGTCCGACTGCGGCGGTGTAATGCAGTTGAAACGGGAGGACCGTCAAGATAGCGGAGATGATGAGCACCGCGAGCGGCAGCGCGCGTTGCCTCCAGGACCAGCCGATGGTGGCGATCAGGATGCCGGCGACGGCGAGGAGGAGCGCAGGCGGCATATCCCACGAATTTGTCGCATAGAGCGAGGCACCAAGCAGTCCAGCCAGTACGGCTGTAGGGAGCAAGCATTCCAACCGCCTGCCGCCGTACGCCAGCGAGAGACCGACGGCGATGCTGGCTATGAACATTGGATAGGCCAGGATATGCGGATGGAGATCGCCAAGGATGAAGCTGAAGGACGGGAATTCGTTGATGGTGTGGACGGTCGGCGCATCGACAATGATGCGCGAGGCGTTCCAACCGACGCCCTGCCACCAGCCGGCGTGCAACGTCCGCAATGGGTGCTCGATGAACTTGAGCGGGGTATAGAGGTTGCCGACCCCGACCAGGAACATAGCGGCCAGGAAGCCGGTCAGTGTTTGCCGGCTGATCGACGGTGTGCCCCAGCATCGGATGAAGTTGATCGCTGTGCCCATTGCGGCGACAGTCGCCGTCGCGAACAAAGTCGCCAGCGCGAGATTGTAGGCGTGGCTCGGGGCGATGTGTGCGAGCCGGGCGGGCAACGCCATGAGGAGATAGCCAAGATAGTAGTAGTTGATCGAGTGCCCCAGAAACCAGGGATCAGCCGGGGGTAGGGAGTGGGTATGCTGGAGCGTCGTGAGAAACGCCAACTCCATCGGCTTCTCGGTGTGCTGAATGTTCGGATTGAATGAACGGAAGGCGACATAACCGATGAACAGCAGTACGGTCATAAGTTCATAGACGATCAGCCGCGTTCGTTGGGCTCGAATAACGTGAATAATCTCGCCCGAGCGCAGCGCGTAGAACCAGGCGGCGAGCGCGAGAGCTGCTGGAATGGCGATAATCAACGGCGTGGAATACGGAATAGGACTCAATGCGCTTAGCCACCAGGGGAGCAGCGCGGCAAAGAGGAGTCCGAGTGGGCGGATCAGCGATAGCCCACGGTCCGGTAGACCGGGCAGGGCGTGGAAGACGAACGGATACATCAACCAGGCGAGCGCGCTCAGGACGAAATACCAGCGGATCGCTTCGATGGCGACGTCCGAAATCGTCACGATCCCGCCTTTGCGGAGAGATCCGGCTGCAACGAGGGAAAGGGGATAACCTCATAGACGGTTGTGTCATGTGACTGAAATGCGACTCGAAGGTCAGACCCAACCATCGACTCGAAGGCCGCGAGACCAGCCGGACTGGCGTATGGCGAGACTCCGTCCGCTTTGCCTGCGAAGCCCGGATCGGGAACCCAAGAGCGCTCGACGTCGCCGACGACGACGTAGCTCACTCGATATTCTTCAAGTAACTGCTGTTTCGTCGCAAGATCGGTCGTGTTGTAGAGCGTCCACAAATCGGTCAAACGTTGATCGATGCCTGGCCAGTAGCGTTGCTGGCGCTGGTGGCTGTCCCATCCGAGGACTGTCGGCAGACCTGTACCAGACGAAATGCGCGAACCGTTGCCGCGGTACGGACCAATACTCGCTTCGGCGATAACGCCGTTATTACGATCATGCTTGCGCAGCCAGATGATTGCCGCATAGTCGCCGGTAAAGTCGATTAGCTGGCCATCCGCGCTCTGAATGGACGACCCGTCCATCCAGGCGAAGCCGTTCAGCGTCAACGAGGTTGGGCTACCCGGCATATGGTTTGACAGCCGCGACGGGGTCCCGGCGATCGGATAAATCAAACCGGCGGCGATCAACAGAGCGCTTATGACGAGCGCCAGGCGCGCGGCGGTGACGCGCGGTGGGGTCGGTAGACGCATGTCTGCCGGTACTCGGGTCGATGACCCGGCGATGATCCCGAGCGGGCGCTGATCGAGCGACGTCGCGACGGTAAAAATCAGCCAGAGTAGAGCGGCGGCGGCCGCCAGAGCGAAGAGCGTCCAGCCTTCCATGAAGAATTTGAAGACGGTATTCATTCGCTCCCATGGTGTGCCGGAAAGGTCGTCGACTACGTAAACGAGGTCGGTTCCGAGTGTGACGCCCGACGCGGCCGCGATCATCAGGCCGATCAATGCGAGCGGACGACGGTTCGAATAGGTCAGCCAGACGAGCGCACCGAGCAGCAACGGAATGAAGAGCAGTGCCGCCGTTGGCCGAATCGGCATAAGGAGCCCGATGGCGGCGGCTGGTACCGGACTGAGGTACGTCAACGGTTGCCATCGGGAATTGACGTCGACGACGACGAGTACGAGAAGCGGCAGTGCGATTCCGGCGACTGCTGCCAGGAGCGCGGAACTCATCAGATGCCCGAACTCGAGGTCACGCGTCACGATGGCACAGACGACGCTGGCAACGAGCGCAACGGTCCCTGCCAGGATCGATGCATAGAGATCGTTTCGCTTCGGTGCGAATCGGCCGATCGCCAGTACGACACCGGTCGCGGCGAGGATGCCGAGAAAGATGCCAAACTGGACCAAATATTCGCCTGGCGCCGTTCCGCTGGATGTCCGCGCGATTCCGCTCACGAGCGCGACGAAGCGACTGAAGAACGGCCAGAAGAGTGCCCAGGTCATAGCGCCGATCGCCAGCCAGATGATCGCGGCGACGGCAAAACGTTTGAGTTGGTAGGGGCGTATGGCAAGCGCAGTCGTCAGTAGCGCCGCGCCGACCAGCAGCAGGCCAAGCGGCATATCCCATGAATTGGTTACCACCATCGTTCCCAGAACCAGCGCAGTGATGACCGCCCAAATGCTGACGTCTCGCAGGCAGCCGAGTCCGTCGCGAATTCGTTGATAGACGAGTCCGATCAAGAGCACCGTGATCGGGAGATCGATCGCGTGCGGATGGAGATCGGCCCATATCTGGGTGAAATACGGAAATTCGGTGATGGCATAGGTCACGACGCTGCGGCTGCGCCAGAAATCGAACGACTGCCCCGTGTTGGTAATGAGTTGAGCGAGGCCGTCGAGATTCCCGATGAGCGAATGCAGCAGGACACCGCAACCTCCTGCGATGACGAGCCACTTGAAGCGCGTCGTACGGAGTAGATCTGAGCCGATCGTCGAACTGAGACTGAAGACGCCGGCAAGAAGCATGGCGCTGATCGTTGCCATGCCGAGCTGAAACCCGATCTCGGGCGGGATACCGGTCAGCTTCCAGAGATAGGCGATCAGATAGAAACCGTAGTAGTAGTAGTTCATGGCGCCGCCGGCGAACCAGGGATCGTAGGGTGGAAAGACGGCGCTACGGCCAATGGCGTTCATGTAGGCCATTTCCATCGGTTTTTCGCCACCGAAGTAGGTCTGCCAGAGATCGGGATTTATGGCGCGTAGCAGGAGGAAGAAGGCGAACGCAACGAAGAACACGATCTCGGTGGCGACGATCATTCGTTTGCGCTCGCGCAGCAGCGGCCAGCTGGTTCGCAGTTGCTTGCGGAAACCGATCCAGATGACGGCCACCGCGATCGCGATCGGCACAAGAATGTTGGGTACGCGGAAGTGCACGAGTTGCAGGCTCACGCTGATCCAGACGACGTAACCGGTCACGATCAACCCAAGAAGTCGAGAGAAACCCCAGCCGAGATCGCTGAAGCGACCGAAGAGCGCCAGCGTCAGCGGCAATGCCGCCAGACCGAGCAGCACCAGCAGAACGATCCAGACCGCGGTCGCGATCAGGCTGTAATGCGTAAGCGCGCCGGACCAACCGAGATCGGTGGCGGCCGGTCGTTGACCGACCGGTACATT
>JAICWZ010000469.1 GCA_025966355.1 Thermomicrobiaceae bacterium | reverse complement strand
GCCGGATGCCGAGCAGGGGACCACCCTTCCATTCCGCGAAACGAGCGGGTATCACGAGAGTGAGGCTGACGAACAGACGATGCTGGCGCAGTTGAACCAGTCGCGTCCGGAGCACGGACTCGCTCCGCTCAAGGACGACCCCGAGTTGCGACAACTTGCGGTGGCGCATAGCGAAGAGATGCTGCGCCTCGGCTATTTCGCGCACAACTCGCCATTGAGCGGCTCGCCGGCCGATCGAGCCAAGGCCGTGGGCATTGAATATCTGGCGTTCGGTGAAAATATCGCCTACGCTCCGACGATCGATGTTGCCGAACGCGGTCTGATGCGGAGCGAGAGCCATCGGGCCAACATCCTCTCGCCTGAGTTCACACGTGTGGGAATCGGTGTGATCGTGACCTCGTTCGGCACACGGATGGTGACGCAGGAGTTCGCCGGACCGTAACATGTGGACGTGCAGCGAATGAACAGGGAATGAGGAGCAAATAGACAGATGGTGAATGTAATCATCCCGGTTGCCGGGCTCGGCACTCGCTTGCGCCCGCTGACCTGGAGCAAACCGAAACCGCTCGTGAGTGTTGCCGGCCAACCGGTGCTCGGACATGTTCTCGACCGGCTGTCGGTGCTCGATATTGACAAAGTCGTTTTTGTCACCGGCTATCTCGGTGACCAGATTGAGCAATACGTGCGCGGCACATACGATTTCGACGCACGCTTTGTCGCACAGCGCGAACAGCTGGGGCAGTCACATGCCGTGCATATGGCGCGGGGTGAAGTCACCGGCCCGACGCTGATCGTCTTCCCGGACATGATTTTCGAAGCGGACCTGACGCTATTGGAGCGCATCGAAACGGATGGAGCGATTTTTGTAAAGGCGGTCGAGGACCCGCGGCGCTTCGGCGTGATCGTCGCTGAGCGTGGCCGGATTCGCGAACTCGTCGAGAAGCCGGAAAACCCGATCTCGAATCTGGCCGTCGTCGGGCTCTACTACTTCAAACGCATCGAGGATCTGTTCGAGGCGATCGAGTATCAGATGGAAAATGATCTGCAGCAGGGCAACGAATATTATCTGGCGGCTGCGCTGCAACACATGATCGATCAGGGAACGACGATGACGCATCTGCCAGTTGATGTCTGGGAGGATTGTGGCAAGCCGGAGGCGCTCCTGAGCACCAACCGCTTTTTGTTGCGAAAGAGCAGCGATACACCGAGCGTGCCCGGCTCGGTCATCGTGCCGCCGGTCGTCATCGCGCCGACCGCCACCGTGCGCAATTCGGTGATCGGCCCGTTCGCGAGCGTTGGCGCCGGTGTCACCGTCACGAATTCGATCGTGACCGATTCGATCATCGACGATGGTGCGAGCATTGAAACCGTCATGTTGCAGGGATCGATCGTCGGGCAAAACGCCTTCGTCCGGGGCGATTTCATGCGAGTGAATGTCGGCGATTCGTCCGATATCGTGCTGGCCGCGAACAGTGGAGAGAACGGTTCCGGTCGTGGCTAACGACGAGCACGCCCGATCGTCGGATTGGTTGGAAATCTCGGTTGAAGCCGATGCCGAATCGGTTGACGCGGTCGTCGATCTCTTTAGCCGGCATGTGTACAACCGCGGCGTCGTGCTGAATGAACCGTTCGTGCAGGACTCGGACGGTGACAACCTGGAAATCGACGCAACCCGTCCGATCGTCGTCTCCGGCTACCTGCCATTGAATGCGTCAGTCGACGAGAGCGTGCAGCGAATCGATGAAGGGCTCTGGCATCTGCGCCACCTAGGAACCGTCGGTGAGCTGATGCGGCGTGTGCAACACGAAGCGGACTGGGCGAACGCCTGGAAAGAGCACTTTCCGATTACGCGCATCGGTCAGCGCTTCGTGGTGCGGCCGACCTGGCGCGAATACACGGCACAGCCGGACGATGTCGTGCTCGATCTCGATCCGGGCATGGCGTTCGGAACGGGACTGCATCCGACGACCGCGCTCTGCCTTGGCTGGCTGGAGGCGATCGACGTGCGTGGTCTGCGCGTGCTCGATGCCGGTGCCGGCTCCGGCATTCTGTCGATCGCTGCCGGCAAACTCGATGCTCGTTCGATCGACGCCATTGAAGTCGATCCGGTGGCGGTCAGCGCCTTGCGTCAAAACATCGCGCTGAACGATCTCAATGGGCGCGTGACGATCTGGACCGCCGACGCCACCAAACCGTTGCCGGTCAACGGTCCGTACGATCTGATTCTGGCGAACATGATTTCGCGCATCCTGCTGGCGACGGCGGCGTCGCTCGCCGCCGCAGCCGGTCCCGAGACGACGATGGTGCTGAGCGGCGTGATCGCAGCGCACGAAGACGAGGTCGTGTCGACGTTCGCGGAGCACGGCTTCGGCGTTGCCGGCCGGCGCGTGAGCGGCGACTGGGTGTC
>JAICWZ010000546.1 GCA_025966355.1 Thermomicrobiaceae bacterium | reverse complement strand
GAAATCCACGACATTGAAGCGACGATCCCGATGGAGCGCTACAAACGGCACACGGTCGAAGCGTTTGTCGACCGTATCGTTATCCACCACGACGACCCGGAAGACGAACACGCGACCCGCATCCGCCTCATTGACTCGTTGGAAACGGCGCTCAAGCTCGGCGGCGGTGTCGCGACCGCTTCGATTATCGATGGCGAAGAACTGCTCTTCTCCGAGAATTACGCCTGCGCCCACTGTGGCCTCAGCTTCAGCGAGCTGGAACCGCGTAGTTTCTCCTTCAACTCCCCGCACGGTGCCTGTCCCGATTGCGACGGGCTCGGCGTGCGCATGGAGTTCGACCCCGATCTGATCCTGCCGGACAAAGATCGGACGCTGGCCGGTGGCGCCATCGCGCCCTGGTCGAAGGCGGGTCGCGACAGCATGGCGTGGTACGAGGCGCTCATTCTGGCGCTTTCGAAAAAGCGCGGCTTTGACGTCGACGTGCCGGTGCGGGAGCTGTCGCCCGATACGCTCGATTTCATTCTGAACAGTTCCGGCAAGGAAAAGGTGCGGGTCGAATACCGCTCGCGCAGCGGTCGAACGCGTTCCTATGACGTCGCCTTCGAGGGAGTCATCCCAAACTTGCGGCGGCGTTACGAAAGCACCTCGTCCGACTACGTACGCACCGAGATCGAGCAATACATGGCCGCGCATCCTTGTCCGACCTGCGGCGGCGCGCGCCTCAAACCGCAGAGCCGGGCCGTCACAATCGCGGGTCGGTCGATCGTCGATGTGACAAACAAGTCGATCAACGACACCTTGCAGTTCGTCCTCGAGATTGCCGACGAATCGTCGGAGAACGCACCACTCACCGAGCGCGAATACCTGATCGCCCGGCAGATTCTCAAGGAAGTGCGCGAGCGGCTCAGCTTCCTGGTCGATGTCGGGCTCGATTACCTGACGCTCGACCGCGGCGCGGCCACGCTCTCGGGCGGCGAAGCGCAGCGTATTCGACTGGCGACGCAGATCGGCAGCCGGTTGATGGGCGTGCTCTATATTCTCGATGAGCCGAGCATCGGCCTACACCACCGCGACAACGACCGGCTCATTCGTACGCTGGAGCGACTGCGCGAACTCGGGAACACCCTGATCGTCGTTGAGCACGACGAGGAGACGATGCGCGCCGCCGACTGGATTATCGACATCGGCCCGGGCGCCGGTGAACACGGCGGCTATGTCGTCGCCGAAGGCACGATCGAAGATATCATCGCCGTGCCCGAATCGGTCACGGGCCAGTATCTCGGCGGCGCACGCCGGATCGAAGTACCGCGTGAGCGACGTTCCGGCAACGGCCATTCGCTCCTCATACGGGGCGCCCGAGAGAACAACCTGAAGGATCTGGATGTCGAGATACCGCTCGGCAAGTTCGTTTGCGTCACCGGCGTCTCAGGTTCCGGCAAGAGCTCGCTCATCACCGACACGTTGCACCCGCGGCTGGCGCAGGTGCTGCATCGCGCCAAGGGGCGGGCTGGACGGCATGCCGGTATCGACGGCATTGAGTTCCTCGACAAGGTGATCGAGATCGATCAGAGCCCGATCGGCCGCACGCCTCGCTCCAACCCGGCGACCTACACCGGCGCCTTCACGCCGATCCGCGAGCTCTTCGCCTCGATGCCGGAAGCACGCGCGCGTGGCTATAAGCCGGGGCGATTTTCCTTCAACGTCAAGGGCGGTCGCTGTGAGGCTTGCCAGGGTGAGGGGATCATCGCCATCGAGATGCAATTCCTGCCCGATGTCTACGTGCCGTGCGAGGTCTGCCACGGCAAGCGCTACAATCGCGAAGCGCTCGAAGTGCTCTATCGCGGCAAGAACATCTCCGACGTGCTCGATATGACGGTTGAAGAGGGGCTGGAGTTTTTCGAGAATATCCCGAGCATCCGCAACAAGTTCCAGACGCTCTATGATGTCGGCCTCGGTT
>JAICWZ010000371.1 GCA_025966355.1 Thermomicrobiaceae bacterium | reverse complement strand
TGAGCTCGCGCACCGCGGTCGACAGATCGTAGAGCGGTAGCATCACCCGCCGCCGCAGCAGATGCGCCAAGAGAATCGCCGCGAGCGCGAACGCGAGCGCAACGGCTCCCGTCGCCATCTGCAATCGATGCAATGCAGCCTCTTGTTCTGCGCGCAGCACCAATCGCTGATGGTCGCGCTCGGCGATGAAGCTCCGAACTGATTGCTCGAGCGCCGCGGCTTGCGCGGTGAGTGTTCCCACGCGCGCGCGTGCCGCTGACGAATCGCCGCTCGACAACAGATCGAATGCGTGCTGCGCCGCGACCTCGAAATCCTGATGCGCCTCCTTGATCGCCTCCACTTTGAGGCGCGCGCTCAGCGGCATTTCGCGAAATAGATATTGCCGAATCTCCGCGTACACCTGCTGTCCGCGATCATGAAACTCGGCCAGGCCCGCCGCGCTCGGCTTCTCGAGGTAGCGATACGCCAGTAACTGCTGGCCATATGACGAGCTCACGATTGCGTCGGCAATTTGTTCCTCGGCCATCGATTGCTCTGTACCGTTGTCGACCTCTTTGTGTATGGAGTTGGAGAGCGACACGAAGGTCAACACCGATGCCGTCACGATGACGCCGAACGTAATGGCGCTGACGAACATCACCTGTCGCAGCGAACGCCGGCGCGCCTTCCTGCCGTTCACCGGTGCGACCGGGGTATCGAGACCGCCACGTCGACGGCTTTCGACCCCGTAGACGTGACTTCCGCGACATAGTATGACGGACTCGGATCTCCATGTGCGTCGAATGTGATCGGTCCCGAGATACCCGGAAATGCCGGCCGCGTCGAGCCGAGCTCGGACAGATAATTGCGAATCGCCTCGCGATCATCGCCTCCATCTCGGATTGCCTCGGCGAGCAATCGCACCGCCTGATAGGCCATCAGGTACTGGTCGGTGTACTCCTCGCCGGCCCAGATCCGATTGAACCGCTCTCGCAGGGCCTGCTCGGCGGGCGTTGGATTTCCGATGTCGAGGAAGCGAATGTATCGCACGCCGACGATTCCTCCGGTCGTGTCGACCCGGAGTCCAGGACCGCTGAAACCATCGCTCGCCAACACGCGAAGGTGCGGCAGCTCTGCGCGCAGTGTCGGCAGCAGACGTCGAAGTTCCGGCGCTCTGCCGAGCCACACGAGCAATCGCGGACGGGAGCGCGCAATTGCGTGGGCGACATCAGCGATGTCGTCGAAACCCTTGCCGTCTGAATACGGACCTTCGTACACTGGAGAGATGCCACGCGCCGACAGACCTCGAACGAACGTTTCATGCAGCGCGCGACCAAAGTCGTCATTGACGTACGCAAGCGCGGTCCGTGGATGCGTCGAATCGGCGAGCACGATGCTGGCGAGGAATGCGCCTTGATGAGAATCGCTCGCGACGAGTCGGAAGCTGTAGCGACCCGCTTGGCTAAATAGCGGCGCCGTTGTCGTCGGCGCGATCTGCACCAGGTGATGCTCGTTGTAGACTTGCGCCGCCGCGAGACTCGCGCTGCTGTTCGTGTGGCCGACCACCGCGAGGATTGTTGGATCGGTCGCCAAACTTTCTGCGGCCGCCAGTGCCACCTTGGCCGACGTCGATGATAGTCCGCGCAGGATTTGCAGCTGAAGTGGATGGCCGCGAATTCCACCCTCTGCATTCACATCGGTCGCGGCTAGAGTCGCTCCGCGCTCTCCATCGCCGTCGAGCACGAGGCCGATCCGAATCGGCTTGGGCGAGCCGCAGCCAACGCTCACCAAGCAGGAGATCGCGACCAATAGAAGTCGTCGCATTGCTCGCAGCCTCATCGTCGCGGGGCACAGGAAACCAGCAGCCAAGTCCGGTGGACAGTCTCAAGTATCGGTCGCGGACCAGCCGGGCTTTACCGGTTTGTCGTCTTGTGTCACGATGGCGAGCCAAACCGTAGGTTGATGACGGTCAATGACTTGGGCGATTTGCCGAAGCCAGGCTCAGACGACGAAGGGTCTACCGTCAGCCTGGTAGACCCTTCGTCGCTACGCCAACGCCTCAGCGAATCGAATCAGTCGCCGGTCGCGGGAATCGGATGCTCGGCCGTCATCTGCTTCGGCTTCCTGCCGACCCAGCGTGAGAACGTCTGTCGCCACTCATCCAGGATCTCATATCCCGTCGGAATCACCAGCAGGGTCAGGAACGTCGACGTGATCACGCCTCCCATGACTGCAACACCGAGTGGCGCGCGGAATTGCGCACCCTCGCCGCGGCCAAGGGCGACCGGGATCATGCCGGCGATCAGCGCGAACGTCGTCATGAGAATCGGACGCAGACGAATCGAGCCAGCTTCGATCAGTGCGTCGCGGAGCGGAAGGCCACGCTCCTCGCGCGCCCATTTTGCGAAGTCGATCAACAGAATCGCGTTCTTCGCTACGATTCCCATGAGCAGGATCACTCCGATCAAGCTCATGATGTTGATCGTCATGCCGGTGATCGCCAGCGCAACCATCACGCCGATGAGCGACAGCGGGAGCGACATCAAGATCGCCACCGGATCGACGAATGACCCGAATTGCACGACGAGGATCAAATACATCAGCAGCACGGCCAGCCCGAGCGCCGAAAAAATCTGCCCGAAGACTTCCGCCTGTGACTCGGCGTCTCCACCGATGGTGAAGCGCACCCCAGCCGGGAGCTGCATCTTCTCGAGTCGCGACTGAATATCTGCGGTGACATCTCCTGGCGCGCGCCCCGATGTGTTCAGCTCGACTGTCACGACTGGATCGCGATTCAAGTGGTCGATGATCGCCGGACCAACGCCACTCTTGATCGACGCGACCTGACCAAGCGGCATCGTCGTCGGTATGCCGTTCGGACCAACCACCATCATCGGCAGCTGCTCCAGGTCTGACGCGCGCTGACGCGATTCCGGCGTCAGTCGAATCGTGACCTTGCGCGACTTGCCCGACGGATCGATCCAGTAGCCTGCGTCGATGCCGGCGAAGGCTGGCCGCAGCGACTGCGCG
>JAICWZ010000283.1 GCA_025966355.1 Thermomicrobiaceae bacterium | reverse complement strand
GCTCACCCACGAACTGGAAGGCGCGCCGATGCTGGCGAGCATTGTTGGTGGCATGTTCGAAGACGAGGGCGCGGGCGGCGGTCACGCCTGGGTGCTCAGCGATCTCAAGTCGCTCCTCGAAACCGGCCAGGCCTTCGCCGAGTAACCGATCTGCCCGGAGGCTCCGTCGATCCACGGAGCCTCCAACATTGTCTCAATTCTCTGCACCTCTGCGCCTCCGCGAGAGAACCGTTCTCCCGGCCCCGAATGCTATGATGATGCGCACGGGGAGGGCGATTCGATGCCGCAGGACGATCAGCCAGCTGACCGCCAGGGCGAGGGAGAGCCGAGCACGGCGCACGGCTCACCGATCGAGCGGGCCATGCCGATCTACTACGCACTGCTGATGGCGATCGGCACGCTGGCGGCGCTCTATCTTCTCATCGCCCTTCGCGATGTCGTCCTTCTGCTCTTCATCAGCCTCATCTTTGCCGCGGCCACGGCGAAACCCGCGGCACAGCTTCAACGCCTGCATATCCCCGAAGCGTTCGCGGTTGCCCTGATCTATCTCATCGCCCTGGCGACGTTCGCCGTGATCATCTGGTTCGTGGTGCCGCCGCTGTTAAGCCAGATCGCCGGTTTTGGCGACGACCTGCCGTCCTACGTCGAACGCGTTCAGAGCATCGGCCGGACGTACGACCGCGTGCGGCAGGAATACCCGGAGCTGCATTCGTTCGACGATCAGTTGCACGATCTTGGTGGTCGCGTAGTGGCGGCGGCCGGCGAGCGCTTGACGGCGTTACCGACGCAGCTCTTCGCACTCTTCCTCGATACGCTCAGCGTCGTCGTGATCTCGATCATGATTGTGACCTCGCGCCATCGCATTCGGGATCTGATCATCCTGATGATCGGACCACGCTACCGCCGCCAGACGAACGATATTCTGACGCAGATGTGGGAACAGCTCGGGCACTACGTGCGCGCCAAGCTGATCGTGATGCTGATCGTTGGCAGCATCACCTTCGTGGTGCTCTACCTGCTCAACATGCCCTTCCCGCTGCTGCTGGCCATCGTCGTGGCGCTGGGGGAGCTGATCCCACGGGTCGGCCCCTGGCTGGCGCGTATTCCGCTGCTGATCTTCGCCGCCTTCGAGGGCCTTACCATTTTCATTCTCGTGGCCATCGCGTCAGTGCTTATCGAAAACGCCAAGGGATTGGTCATCTCCCCATTCGTGGAAGGCGACCAGCTCAATGTCCATCCCTTGCTGGTGTTCATCGCGGTCCTCGTCGGCTCCTCGCTGCTCGGCGCGGCCGGGGCCTTCGTCGCGGTGCCGGCTGCCGCGGTGATCCAGATCCTCTTTAATGAGGTCATCGTTCCCTGGCGGAACGACCAGTTCGATGAAGCCGCGGCTGCTGAAGCGGCGTCCGAAGCATCAAACGCGGTGCGGGTGCGCACCGAACCGCGAGCCGGATAATTCGTTGAATAGGTAGGCGGAGCGGGCCGTGTCCGCGTGGTACGATTGCCTGCCAGCACAACCGAAGTTCATGATCCAGAGGAGTATGCAACCGAGTGAGCAGCCAGTCAGATCGCGAAGCACGGAAGAATCGACGTGTTGCGCGCCGGGAGACCGCGGAACGCCAGTCGAAGCGACGGCGTCAGCTGACGGTCGTCGGCGCGATCAGTGTCGCCGTCATCATCGCCCTGGCCCTGATCATCATCCCCCGGTTGGGGAAAGACGGCATGGGCGAAATCAAGGCGGCCGATGCCTCGGCGGCCGGTCTCCCTTCGAACGGCAACGTGTTGGGTAACCCGAGCGCGCCGGTCAAGGTCGTTGAATGGGGCAACTATCAGTGTCCATTCTGCGGCATCTTCGCACGCGAGACGCAGGACCAGCTGATCAACGATTACGTGAAGACCGGCAAGGCGACCTTCGAGTTCCGAAATTTCGCCTTCAACGGCCAGGAATCGTACGATTCGGCCGCGGCCGCGCTCTGCGCCAAGGATCAGGGCAAGTTCTGGGAATACCACGACACGCTCTATCTCAATCAGCATGGCGAGAATCAGGGCGCGTTCACTCGCGATCGCCTCAAGCAGATGGCGAAAACGGTTGGACTCGATACGGACAAATTCAACCAGTGCCTCGACAACAACACCTACGCGAGCCAGGTGAAGGTCGAGCAAAATGATGCCCTGAATGCCGGCGCGAAAGGCACCCCAACCTTCGCAGTCAACGGCCAGATCATCGCCTATAACGGATACGGATCGCTCAAAACGGCGATCGACAACGCATTGGGCCAATAACGATGGTAGCGATTCGAGTCATCAACTGGAAACTGATCACCGCGGTGCTGGCGGTTTGCGGTATCGCGGTGGCGACCTATCTGACGATCATCCACTACGATACCGGTGCGCTCGTCTGCACCGTTGGTGACTGTCACACCGTGCAAACGAGTGAGTACAGCATGATCGGACCGATTCCGGTGGCGCTTCTCGGGCTCGGCATGTATCTGACGATCGGGGCGATCAGCCTCGCGCGCTGGCGCCGCCCCGACCTCACCTCGACACTGACGACGGTCGCCTTCGCGATCGTGC
Source organism: Thermomicrobiaceae bacterium (assembly GCA_025966355.1). Classification (GTDB taxonomy): domain Bacteria; phylum Chloroflexota; class Chloroflexia; order Thermomicrobiales; family Thermomicrobiaceae; genus CALAGB01. The sequence goes on along the minus strand of JAICWZ010000283.1, from coordinate 1,175 downwards.
TGGCCGGCGCCGTCTACGCCGCCTATCTCACCTACCTCGAACTGAACGTGATCAACGCGATTTGTCAGTGGTGCGTCCTCTCGGCGCTGCTGACGCTCGGCCTGCTCATCTCCGAAGGTTACGGTTTCTACAACCACCTCGAATAGCGGGGGCACGAAGAAGTAACTCTCGCAGAGGCGCAGAGGACGCAGGGTTCTTCAATTATTAATCTCTGCGCCTCTGCGAGAGAATATCTATCGTGTCCTTTCAGTGAATAGCCCGCCAAAGGGTGCGTACGGACGCGGAATGTGGCATGCTGAATAGCGGTAACAGCCATTTGCTCGGTTTGGTATGCGCGTGATGCTTGCTGAACCTCGCTCTCATGCAATATCCTGCGCTGGCGCGAGACTTGGTGCTCGTTTGCCGGCACCGAGGCGCATGATTTGCGCAACATAACGCCGGGCCGGCCAATCGCGGCGGAAATTGATGAAAACGCACCGGTATCCACAACGAAATCGGCGCCAGGTACGGTACAAGCGCTCCGAGCCGGTCAGCTTTGAGCCGGTAGCGCCGGTATCGTTCGCCACCGGCGAGCACGACATTCCCGCGCTGCTGCCGATCGAAGCGTCGGACGCGGATGATTCGCCCGCGAGCACGACCAAACGTCGTCGCTGGACGATGAAGAAGGTCGTTCTGATCGCAACACCGGTGCTGCTCCTGACGCTGACCGCCGCTTTCCTGGTGCCGGTCCTGCTGGCCGCGCACACCGCCTACAGCCAGATCTTCGTTACGCCGATCCCACATCTTCATGTCGTGCTCAATGCGCAGGGTACGCCCGTCATCGACGACGGGACGGCAACGACGCCGACACCGACGGCCGTGGCCCAGGTGGCCGCGACCAGCGGCGCGTCGTTCGCCACTCCGGTCGCCGTCGCCACGACCGATCCGTCTGACGCGCTGCCGAACTGGGATGGCACCGGTCGCGTCAACATCCTGCTGCTCGGCTCCGATACGCGTGGGGCCGACGAAGTCGCGCGCTCCGATACGATGATTCTGGTGACGGTCAACCCCGAGACGAAACAGGTCGGGATGCTCTCGATCCCGCGTGATCTGCTCGTCTCGATTCCGAACTACGGACAGGATAAGATCAACGCCGCATACGCCTATGGCTCGCAGACGAGCTACACCGGCGCCGG
>JAICWZ010000247.1 GCA_025966355.1 Thermomicrobiaceae bacterium | reverse complement strand
CTCGCGGAGTCGCTTGATCTCGCGCAGCCGCTGGATATCGTCGGCGCTAAAGAGCCGCGGCACGCCTTTCACGCGCACGTCGGGCGTGAGCAGCCCCAACTCCTCGGAATAGCGAATAGCGCGGGCCGTCAGCCCAACTTGTTTGGCCACCGTCCCGATCGGGTGCAGATCGGTGGGCCGCGATTCAGACTGTTCAGTTCGATCCACTGGTTCACTCGTCATCCTCTGATTCTACGCCCCTTAACGTGAACGTCAAGTCCCGACGTGGACGTCAATAAGGGTATTTGGTGGCGGACATTCCGTAGACGGCTGTGGGACGGACGTTCGATCCTGCCGATCAACCAGTCGTCACTCGATCGATTGTGCGCCGCCCAGCAACGCGGCAGCCGCGGTCCGCCCGGCCGTAAACGGACCGGGCTCAGCCCATCCGCCCCTGAACGGGGCTCAGCCCCGAGCTGATGCGTTCGTTCGCTGTTTATTCATGTCGTCGCGTCGTCTCAGCCTCATTGATGAGGCTTGGGGACTGAGCCCGGTCCGTTTACGGCCGGGCGGAGTTCGAGCGAGGACCGGCTGACGGTTAATCGGCAAAGTCTACGTAGCGTCATTCCGGGCAAACCCCGTGGATTCTTCGATAATCACAGTAGAAACTGAAGACCGCTGAGGAGAAAGATCAAAACGACAAGAACCATCGCGACGCGAATCACCGTCCGTTGCTGATCGCGCGTTCGCTGGCCGATCGTCAGGTAGACCATCATCCCAAGGGCGATGACCGCAAGAACAACCTCGATCAGCACCAGCGTTCGCGGCAGGCTGAGCAAGAGCAACGGGCCGATGGTCATCGTGTATTCGCCATGTTCCTAGACAGCCGCACCTAATAGCGCACGATCTCGCCGTGGCCCGCCTCTTCGATCTGGTGCGGCAGTGCGGCTTCCCAGTTCAGCTTGTCGATGTCGGCGCTTAGCCCGCCGAGGAGGTAGCGGAGCTCGCTCGCCATGGCACAGAACTGGAACCCCTCCTGCATCCGCTGATTGACGGCATCGGCGCTAGAACAGTGGATGCCGGGCGCGACGCCGTGCTTCCTGGCTGTCTCGCGGATGTGAGCGATCGCCTCGATCATGCGCGGATGATCGCATTCCAGCGGCACGCCGAGCCCGATTCCCATCGAGGCTCCCAGATCGTTGGGTCCAATGAAACAGGCATCGACGCCTGGAACACTGAAGATCTCGTCGGCGTGCTCGACGCCGTCGATATGTTCGATCTGCAGTACGAGCAGCACCTCGTCGTTGGCGTGTGCATAGTACTCGGAGGCGGTCGTGCCGAAGCTGAGCGCGTGTCGCCCACCGCCGACGCTGCGGCCGCCGAGCGGCTGATACCGTGTCGCTTCGACGGCCCGTTCCGCTTCCTCGCGGCTGTTGACCATCGGTACGACAATGCCCCAGGCGCCCGCGTCGAGCACGCGTTTAAAGTTCTATGGATCGTTCCAGGGAATGCGCACCATCGGCGCGGTCGAAGTGGCCCCCATGGCGCCGAACATCTGAGCCAGCGTCCGGATATCGACGGCGTTATGTTCGCTGTCGACGACGAGCCAGTCGAAGCCGAGCCGGCTGACATATTCGGCCGCTTCCGGGCTGGGCAGCGCCAGCCAGGTGCCAATTGAAGCCTGTCCGGCGGCTAACCGGCGACGAACATGATTTGCGCGCATCGTCTCATCCCTTCTTCCGGATTAGTATGCATGAACATTTGGCCCATTGTAGCCGAGGACTGGCACGGACCGTCGAATGCATCTAACCAAAGAAGGCGCGGGCGGCTGGTTCGAGGTCCGCCACGTCGTACGGCGCGTGGTAGATCGCCATCAGCGTCGTCGCCCCGGTCGCGATGTAGGCATCGACCTCGGCGCGCAGTTGATCGACCGACTTGCCCTCGACCTCGAACTGGGCCGAGATCGGGAAGCCTGCCGGATCTCGACCGATCCGCTCCATGTATTCCTTCAAATAGATGACGCGTTCGGCGAAGCGTTCACGCGGACCGGTGAAGTTCCAGGCATCGGCATGGCGCGCGGTGAGGCGCAGCACACGATTCCCACTGCCGCCGATCCAGATTGGCGGGTGCGGCTGCTGCACCGGCCGGATTGCCGGACGCGCTTCCTCCAACCGGTAAAAGCGCCCCTGGAACGTCACCGAATTCTGCGTCCAGAGTGCCTTGAATATCTGGAGCGCCTCTTCGAGCTTGCTGATCCGCTCACCGGTGCTGCTCGTCGTGATGCCATAACCCTGGTAATCGACGATTGAGCGCGGATTACCGGCGCCGATCGCGAATTCGAGCCGGCCGCCGCTGATCCGGTCAACCGTCACGGCTTCGCGCGCGAGCATCCCCGGATGACGCAGCGAGTTATCCGTCACCAACACACCGACGCGAATGCCCGACGTGCGCGCCGCCAGCGCCGACAGCAGCGTCCAGGCTTCAAGTGACGGCAGCGACTGATCGGGCAGCGGCGTCAAGTGATCATGCAACCACGCCGAACGAAAGCCGATCTGCTCAGCCGCCGTCCAGAACGCCAGCAGTTCCTCAAAGGTCGCGCCGGGCTGTGCCGTCTTGATGCCGAAGGTGACCAAGAATCTGTCCCTCATCCCTCATTCGATTGCTCCATAACCGCCATCGTGCGAATTCACGAACGATGGCGATGCAATCATCGCACGAATGTGGGCGCGAGCGGATATTCGGCGGTCGACGGGCCAACGGATGCGCTGATCCCAGAAGTAATCGGCACCCGTAGCCCGTCCGGTGACAGCGACGGCTGTTCGGGCGATGCTCATCTCCTGACCGTGACGTGGCTATGATCGCGCGGCGTGACCCTGGGAAGAGGGAACGGATAACGCGACGTCCTGCGCCGGTGCCCCACGGAGTAAGCGCAGGCCGAGCCAGACCAGCGGGACGAGCAGAATGGTCTCGGCGAGATGCGAGACGAGGAGTATCGTCCCGATGTGCCCGATTGGGAAGACGATCGCGCCGATCACCAGCAGCCCCGCCACCCAGGTTGGCGCCGTGCGCGTTCGGTAGAGACCGATGCCGAGGACCAAGAGCGAGATGCAGAATTGTATGCTGAAGATGACAAGGACTGGGTAGACTCGCTTATGGGTGACGTCGGTGATGTCCGCTATCATCGCCTCGGGTGTTCCCGCCGTGCGCGCTGCCCATTCATACATCAAGAACGTTTGGAAGGACGCTCCTGCGACGCAGCCGACCGCAATCAGCTGGGCGACGATCACCGACAGGCGCGGCGCGGACTGGCGCAACAGGCGCGCAACCCCGAGCAGTCCTGGGATGAAGACGATGTAGATGACCAGGCCCAGGAGCCCGGCCCAGAAGAGCATTCCGTTCGACGAGTACTCGAATTGTGTCGTCGGCACCCAGAGCAGCGCTCCGACGATCAAACATACCCCGGCGATTTTTTCCTGGAGCCGGTCGGCCAGCGTGTTCCCTTCCATGGCGAACCTCCCTTGTATGAGTGCAGTCGTCACATTTCCCGCAGCTCGGACAGTGAATCCGCTTCAGGCGGCGACCCGTCGAGCGCGTGCTGTCACCAGCGCGATTACCACGAGGCCCAGGATGGCCCCGGCAGTGGCGACCGCTTTCCCGATCGTGTTGTCGGTGGTGAGCGCCCCGATGGCTCCGAGCGGCACCGTGATCGCTGCCAGGGCGATGGCCAGTGTCGCCGCCCAGCTCCGCCCCGCCCACAAGCCGCCGGCCGCGACGAGCGCAGACACGCCGAGGACGACCCAGATACCGACGATAACGGGCGGGATTGAGGCGCCAGACAGGTATCCCCCCAGATTCGCGAAGTCGACGATCGCGCTGAGAACCAGAACCACCGTAGACTCGATGGCAGGCCCGAGGTGGTTTCGTTGAACGGTCGGACGTGTAGTGGTCATCGAGATTCTCCTTATTGGTCGCCTGATGTCGTCATCATTCCGACGGATTTGGATTCCTGTTGACGGGAAGGCCGTTTATGTTCTCCGACACGACGCTGGTTGCCGGACGCGCGTCGGCGGTGCCCTGACGT
>JAICWZ010000498.1 GCA_025966355.1 Thermomicrobiaceae bacterium | reverse complement strand
GTGCCGTTATCGTCATAGCGCAGAATCTTCATGCAGCCTCCTCAGCGCACATCCTACGGCAAGATCCCTTTATGCGTCATCCAGGGGTGGACCTCCAGCACGAAGCGGCCGGATTGCACGCCCGGATCGGCCGATGAGAGTTCCATCACCTCTTCGACGGAATCGGCCCGGTAGATCGAGAAGCCGCGAATATCGCCGTCGTCGAGTACCGGTCCCATGACGACGAGCTTCCCCTGCTCATGGAGGTGCCAGAGATGATCGAGGTGCGCCCGCTGTTGCGCTTCCAGCTCCGGCGTCATCTCCGTCGTGTAGTTCGGACCGCGCTTCAGAAGTTGCACGAAGAAGCGCTCGAGATTCTCGGGTGCGTAGCGATCCGCCGCTGGATCAGACATCCTGTATGCCTCCTCCATCAACCCGTTGACCGACTAATCCGTTCGGCCGACCTCGTGCTCCGCGAGCGCCTCGATATGCTTGAGCAGCGCCGAATGATCGAGATCACCGAAGCCGCTGGCGACCATTGAAGTGAACATCTGATTTACCTGCGCCGTCGCCGGGAGCGCCACGTTGTAGCTCTTGCCGGCATCGAGTGCGATGCCGAGATCCTTGCGGTGCAGGTTGATGCGGAAGCCGGGCTGGAAGTTGTGGGCGATCATCGATTCGCCCCGCAGTTCGAGCACCTTATTGCCGGCCAGCCCGCCCGAGAGCACCTGCACGATCTTGTGCGGATCGACGCCCGCCTTGCTCCCGAGCACCAGCGCCTCGCTCACCGCTTCGAAGGTCAGCGCCACCACGATCTGATTGCACGCCTTGACCGTCTGACCGGCACCGGCCGCGCCGACGTGCACGATCGTCTTGCCGAGCGCCTCGAAGATCGGCTTGGCCCGTTCGAAATCGTCTGCCTCACCGCCAACCATGATGCTGAGCGTCGCGGCAATCGCGCCCTTGTCGCCACCGCTGACCGGCGCGTCGAGCGCGTGAGCACCCTTCGCTGCCAGCGCCTCGACGACTTCGAGCGTCGTGACCGGCGAGATGGTGCTCATATCGATGAGGAGGCTCCCCTCGCCCATCGCCTCACTCAGACCGTTCTCTCCAAAGACGACGTCGCGCACATCGGGCGAATCGGGCAGCATCGTGATGACGATCTTCGCCTGCTCCGCCACCTCACGCGGGTTCGCCGCCGGAATGGCACCCTCACCGGCGATCTCGTCGACCGCCTCGCGGCTCCGATTGTGGACCACGAGGTCGTAGCCCGCCGTCATCAGGTTGCGCGCCATCGGCTTACCCATGATGCCAAGGCCGATGAATCCGATTCGTTCCGCCATCACTTACCCCATTTCGTTTGCATGCGCGTCGTTCCAGTCGTGGAACCACTGGAGCGACGCCAGCGTCTCCGGCTCGGGCTTGTATTCAGCGCTCACCCAGCCGTCGTAGTCGATATCGTCCAGGAAGTCGAAGATGTAGGGGAAATTGATCTCGCCGGTGCCCGGCTGGTTGCGGTCGGGACTGTCGGCGATCTGGATATGCAAGATGTCGTCGAAGTACTCCTCGATCGTCGGCGTCAGATTCCCTTCCATCCGCTGCATGTGATAGACATCGTACTGAATCCAGAGATTGTCGTGGCCGGCATCATCGATCAGCTGGGCCGCCTCCGAGGTGCCGGACAGCAGAAATCCGGGCGTGTCGATCAGGTTGAGCGGTTCGATGAGCTGCTTCACGCCGGCCTGCTCCGCCTGTTCAGCGGCGTAGCGCAGGTTTTCGACGACGGTGTGCATCTGCGAATACATCGGTACGTCGTTGAGGAGCAGTCCGATGAGGCAGTTGAGTTGCGTGCATTCGAGGCGCGCGGCGATCTCCAACGCGCGCTGCACGCCGTCGCGAAACTCGTCGACGCGGCGCGGATCGTTGGCGATCCCCCGTTCACCGCCCGCGAAATCGCCGGCCGGCAGGTTGAAGAGCACCTGGGTCAGTCCGTTGCGTTTCAACGCCTGCTCAATGGCCGCAATATCCTCATCGTATGGGAAGAGGAACTCGACGCCGGTGAAGCCGGCTGAAGCTGCCCGGTCGAACCGTTCGAGGAACGGGTATTCGGTAAAGAGCATCGTCAGGTTCGCGGCAAAGCGTGGCATGCAACCCCCAATCGTTCCGCTGCGGCTCATTGCCCCGACGCGACAGTATCGCAAGGAGCGCGACAGGGCCGCAATGCCCATACTGCCGCGAAGCGGCGCGATGGTTTATCATCCAGCAGAAGT
>JAICWZ010000260.1 GCA_025966355.1 Thermomicrobiaceae bacterium | reverse complement strand
GAGCGAGCACCGGGCGAGCCACCGGATGCCAATGATCCGCAGCTGCGTCCGGCCGTTCCCGATCTACCCGAAGAGCGCTTGCGGCCGGTTATGGGTGGCTCCGGCACGGATGATCCGCGTTCGGATCCGCATTACATCGATCCGCGCACATTCCCGGACATCAACTGGAAAGAGATCCTGATGCTGGCGCCGCTGGCAATACTGACGCTCTGGGTCGGCGTCTATCCATCGACGCTCATCGATATTGTGAAACCGGCATTGCAGGCGATTCTGATGCCGTTCGGCGGGAGCGGCTTCTAAGTGCGGAGCCTGCGGAGTATAACGAAGCCGCGATCGCACCGGCGCTCGGCGTCGTCGTGTGATGTGAAGGAGTAACAGGGTGGCGTTGGATTTCGTACAGCCCGATTGGATCTTGCTGGTTCCAGAGCTTGTTCTGCTCGGGACGGCGATTCTGGTGCTGGCCGGCGACGTCTTCCTGCCGCGGCGCAATCAGTATCTGCTCAGCTGGCTGGTGATGATCGGGTTTGGCCTGTCACTCGCCTCCAACCTGTTGATCGACTGGGGCGCCGGCAAGACAACGTTCAGCGGCATGTTCCGAGCGGATTACTTCTCGCTCTTCATCAACATCATCGTGCTCTCGGCCGGCATCATGTCAATCATGATTTCGACCGCCTACGTGCAAGGAAATGATGAGCCGGGCGCGATGCCGCTGCCGGAATACTTGGTGTTGCTTGTCCTCTCGATCCTCGGCACGATGCTCGTCGGCGCCGCCGGTGACCTGTTGATGATCTTTATTGGGATCGAAATGGGGTCGCTGGCGGTCTATGTGCTGACCGGCTTCGCGCGCAATCGCTCGACCTCGGTCGAAGGCGCGCTCAAGTATTTCCTGCTCGGCGCCTTCGCCGTCGCCATTCTGATCTATGGTATGGCATGGATCTATGGGGCGACCGGCTCGACGAATCTGGCCGAGATCGCCACGCGCCTGCGGCCGATGATGAGCGGCGATTCGAAGATCGATCCATCACTCCTGCTGGCGCTTCTGCTGATAGCGGTTGGACTCGCGTTCAAGATTGCCGCGGTCCCCTTCCATATGTGGACACCGGATGCCTATCAAGGCGCGCCGACGCCGGTGAGCGGCTATATGTCGGTCGTGCCGAAGGTGGCCGGTTTTGCGGCGCTGGCGCGCATACTGGTTGAAGCGCTCGGTCCGCTCAGCGGTACCTGGCTGACGTTGATCGCGATTTTGGCCGTCATTACCATGGTGTATGGAAACATCGTTGCCGTGGCTCAGCGTGACGTCAAGCGTATGCTCGGCTATTCATCGATCGGCCATACCGGCTATATGCTGGTTGCGCTGGCCGCCTATGGCAGTATCACCGCGGGGGATCGCAGCGTAAGTAGCCTGCTCTACTATCTCTTCGCCTACGCCTTCATGAACATCGGTGCCTTCGGCGTTGTCACCTGGCTGCAGCATCGTGGCCATGGCGTCGATCTCGACGACTTCGCCGGACTCGGCTCTCGCAGCCCGCTGGCCGCCTTCGCCATGACGATCTTCATGCTCTCGCTGATGGGGATGCCGCCGCTTGTCGGCTTCTACGCCAAGTACTACGTCATTCTGGCGGCGATTCAGAACAACCTCACCTGGCTGGCCGTCGTGCTGGTCGTGATGAGTGCCGTCTCCGCCTTCTTCTACCTGCGTGTGGTGGCGGTGATGTACTTCAACGAACCGATCCGCCAATGGCAGGCCCAGAGCACGCCGCTCCTCGGTGTCGGCCTTGGCCTGATGGCGCTCGGCACCGTCGGCTTCGGCCTCTTCTCCGGCTCCGTCCTCGACCTCGCGCAAAAATGGGTGCAGGCGTTCACATAGAAATGACTCTCGCTGAGACGCAGAGGCGCCGAGATATATTTGTGAAAAACTCAGCGCCTCTGCGAGAGAAACGCTCTCATCCCCGCACGTATGTCCGATACACACAGACCGGCTGGAAGCCCATTTTGAGGTAGACCGGGTAGCCCATCGGACTGGCGCTGAGGGTGATCGCGGTGCAGCCGCGCTCGCGCCCGGCAGCGACGGCGGCCCAGGTCAGTGCGGTGCCGAAGCCGCGGCGGCGGTAGTCCTTGAGCGTCTCGACACCGTTGATATCGCCGACATCGCCCATGACATTGATCCGTGAGGTTGCCACCGGCGCGCCGTCGACGTAGCCGACGAAAAGTGCCACATTGGGATCGCGCGCCGCTTCGAGCGAGGGAATCCAGCGGCGGCCGGTCCTGGTAATGCGCAGGAAGTCGTCGAGTTCGGCTTCGGTCGCGACGTGGCGAATGTCGAGGCCGGAGGGCGGCTCGGGAATTTCCGGAATCGGCCGGAGGAGCATGGACGGTTCGTCTTCGTCGATCAACCAGCCGTGAGCGCTCAAGCGTTTTTCGAAGGCGGGTGCGGTTTCCGATTCGACGCCGATGGCGAAGCGAGCGTTGCCGAAGAACGCCTGGGCTGCCGCGACAAGTTCTTCGGGGTCTGGCTCGGAATAGAGCGTCAGAAAATTGACCGCGGGACCGGGTCCGCCAAGATCGAGCAGCGTGAAGCCATCGTGCGATTCGACGCGCGGCTGTCGCTCAAGATAGCGCTGCATCGGCGGGGGTGTGGTCACCGCGATTCGGATCAGCGCGCGGGGATCGCTCGTTTGCGCCATTGATGCCCCTGAATCTGCCGAGTGGCCGTCATAGTCGCAGAGTCTACCCGATTGATCGAGGCGTGTGGCGAGCGAATTGCGCTGCACGGTTGCGAAAGGAGAACCAGATTGTGAGTAGACTCAACGACATCGTGACCGGCGCGGCTGGTGGAACCTTCGGCGGCCTGGCCATGTTCGCGTTCCGCGTGGTCGGCACGCAAACCGGGATCATCGTGCATTCGCTGCCGGACAAGTTCGAACGCGGGATGGCAAAGAAAACCGGCGTCGCCAGAGAACGGGATATCGAGCAGCAGAAAGAACTGGCGATTGCCGAACATATCCTTCTGAGCGCCGGGCTTGGCGGTGGCTATGGGTTGCTGCGCGGTTGGCTCAAGCCCCCGGCCTTCGTCGGAGGAATCGTCTATGGTCTGGCGATCTACGGGTTGCTGGTGCTCGGCGTCGGGCCGTCGCTCGAAATCACACGCCCGCCGCAGGATAAGGCACCCACCTCGGTCATTAGTGAGATCATGGTGCATCTCCTCTTCGGCGCCGTAACCGCGCTGACGACCGAGCGAATCCGGCGCTGAGCCGACCGATACCTCGCGCAGAGACGCAGAGACGCAGAGTTCTTTAATTAATTGATCTCTGCGTCTCTGCGCTCTCTGTGAGAGACACCCTTTCACTGTCCAGGCTTGCGACAGCCATCTGTGGCGTATCCATTTCGTGGAAGGCGGGGACGAGGAGGATGCCGATCAGGTGGACCAGGCTGGCGAGCGTGATGATGATCATCGTGGTCATCAGGCCGACGCTGCTCAGGAGGAGCCCGCCAATAAGCGTGCCGACCGGCAGCGTGCCGGATGCGATGGCACTGATGAGGCCGAAGACACGGCCACGCATTTCGGGCGGGGTGCGGCGCTGCAGGAAGACGTCCGCCAGTGGATTGATCGGTTCGAAGCAGATCGATTCGAGCGCGATGGCGGCGGCTGCGATGGGGAAGGACGGCAGCGCCGCCAGAATGCCGTAGGCGATCACACGGGTGCCGAAGCCGAAGATGATCGTCGGGCGGGCACGCAGGCGCGAGCCAAAGATGCCGTAGGCTGCCAGTCCGAGCAGCGACCCGCCGGCCAGCGCCGAATAGAAGAGGCCGAGCTGCACCGAACTGCCGTAGACCTGCTTGGCATAGACCGGCATCACGATCGTGTAGAGCGGTTCGGCCACCAGACTACCGACGCTGAACGTCAACACCAGCCAGAAGAGCACGCGATCCTGCCGCAGAAAGCGCATGCCGACGCGCAACTCTTC
>JAICWZ010000562.1 GCA_025966355.1 Thermomicrobiaceae bacterium | reverse complement strand
TGGAGAGCAACCAGCGCCAGATCGAACGTGGCATTGAAATGGTCGAAAAGTCAGGACAGAAGACGGTTGGCATTCTTGGACTCAGCTTCAAAGCTGGCACCGACGATGTGCGCGAGAGCTCGGTCGTGCCGCTAATCGAGACGTTGGTGGGGCGCGGTTTCAAGGTTTCCGTATTCGATGAGACGGTCGAACTGCCGAACCTGATCGGGGCCAACCGCACGTTTATCGAAGGGGAACTGCCGCACATCGCGACGCTGATGCGCGGTTCGATCGACGAGGTCATCGACGAGGCGGGCGTGGTGGTCGTGGCGAATGGCGGTAAGGCGTTCCGCGATGTGGCGACGCGCATCCGGCCCGAGCAGGTATTGATCGATCTGGTTGGCGCCGCCGCCGTCAACGGGAGCTTCCGGGGGGAATATGAGGGAATTTGCTGGTAAACGCGTCCTGATGCTGCTCGAGAATCAGCCGTACCCGCAGGACGGCCGGGTGCGACGGGAGTCGTTCACGCTGGCGGTAGCAGGTTACCAGGTCACGGTTATCTGCCCACGGAACGGCACGCAGCCGCGCTACGAGACGGTCAACGGCGTTCGGGTGATTCGTTACCCGGCGCCGCCGGCCGGCGGGGGACTGCTCGGCTACCTGTTCGAGTACGGCTATTCGACGGCGATCTCGTTCGTGTTGTCGATCTGGGTGGCGCTGCGCGGCGGCTTCGATATCATCCATTCGCACAACCCGCCCGACACGATGTTCGTCATCGGAGCGTTCTTCAAGCTCTTCGGCAAGCGGTATGTCTTCGATCATCACGACCTCTCGCCCGAGATGTACAACGCACGCTTCGACGGCAAGGGGAATCCCATCGTCTTCAAGGCGCTGGAAGTGCTGGAGCGACTCTCGTGCCGGGTGGCCGATCGGGTGATCGCGACCAACCAGTCGTATCGCGAGATGGAGATGCGGCGCGACAACGTGCGGCCGGAGAAGATCACGATCGTGCGCAACGGTCCCGAACTCGGTCGCATCAAACGCGTCGAGCCGGATCCTGAGTTGCGCCAGAAAGCGTCGACGATCATCGGCTACGTCGGCATCATGGGCTATCAGGATGGCGTCGACTATCTGCTGCGGGCGTTACAGCACCTGCTGTACGACTTGAAGCGTTCGGATTTCTATATGGTGCTGGTCGGCACGGGTGATGCCTGGCATGACTTGCGAGCGCTTTCGACGAAACTTGGGCTCGACGATCACGTTTGGTTCACGGGCACGGTCACTGACGAAGAGCTGCGTCGCTACCTGTCGACGGCCGATATCTGCGTCGATCCTGATCCGTCGAACCCGTTCAACGACCGGTCGACGATGATCAAGATCACCGAGTTTATGGCGCTGGAGAAGCCGATCGTCGCGTTCGACCTCCCGGAAAACCGCTTCACCGCCCAGCAAGGGGCACTCTTCGTGACGCCCAATGACGAGCGGCTGTTTGCCGGCGCGCTGGCGGAACTGATGGATGACTCAGAGCGGCGGGCGCGGATGGGTGCGTACGGACGGCGACGCATTGAGGAAGAACTCGCCTGGCAGCACTGCTCGCCGAAGCTGCTCGAGGTCTACGCGTCACTCCAGCCCGATCACCAGGCGGCAGTCGTCTCTCCCTCCTGACGACACCTATCACTCACCTTCGACGAACCGGTCCATACAGATGGGCCGGTTCGTCTTTGTCCCAGAGCGATTTCGACTCACGTACGTACGGTCCAGCTCGGCCGGAACCGGCGACAGTAGAGCCGACCTTCGGCGCCGCCTGTTCCTGAGCTTGCC
>JAICWZ010000358.1 GCA_025966355.1 Thermomicrobiaceae bacterium | reverse complement strand
TGGTCGGGCAGGAAGGTCGGCTCCCGCCGTGTCGCCCAGATCGTATTCGCGACCTGCGACACCTCGGCCAGGATTTGTGCCGCAGAATTGCCGCCGCCCACTATCATGACGCGCTCACCCGTGAAGCAATCCGGACTTCGGTAGTGTGCCGAATGCAGTTGTTCGCCCTGAAACCGATCGGCGCCGGGATAGCGTGGCGTGTAGGGATGGCGCCAACTCCCGGTCGCGCTGACGACGGCGCGCGCCGACCACTCACCGGCATCGGCGGTGATCAACAAGCGATCACCCGCGCGCTCGACCCGCTTGACGTTCACCGGCCGGCGGATCGGCAGCTTGTAGCGTTCCTCGTATTCGGCGATGTAGTTCAGTGCATGATCGCGCGGCGGATACCAATCGGGTCCGCCCGGCATGATCCAGCCGGGGAGCGAACTGAATCGGGCAGGAGAAAAGAGATGGAGCGACTCCCAGGTATGCCGCCAGGCACCGCCCGGACCTTCTTCGGCGTCGAGAATCTCAAATGACAGTCCAGTACGTCGGAGATAATAGGCGGTCGCCAGTGCTGACTGACCTCCGCCGATAATGACGACATCGCGTTGAATAACCAGTCTATTCTCCCGCCCTTGCTCCAAGACTCCACAGGTCCGAACGCTCCGCCGTTCGTAGTATTCCGAACAGCCGTCTACGAGAACGAGAGCGTCGGCAGAAACTGTGGCGGGCGACGCACCTTCGTCGCCTGCTCGAAGGCGTAGGCGAGGCGGATGAGTGTCGGTTCGCTGAAGGCTCGGCCCATGAACGTGAGGCCGACCGGAAGGCCAAAGGTATAGCCGGCCGGTACGGTGATGAGCGGGTAACCGGCCATGGCGGCCGGGCCAGAGCTCGAACCGCTGAAATGATCGCCGTTGACCAGGTCAATCGGCCAGGCCGGTGCGCCGGTTGCCGCGATCAGTGCGTCGAGATTGTGCGTATGCATAACCGCGTCGATCCCCTGCTCGCGTGAGAGCCTGCGGCTTGTCGCGAGCGCATCGAGATAGGCGCGTTCGGTCAGCGGTCCCTTCTCCTGCGCTTTCTCGAAGTTTTCCTGGCCGAAATAGGGCATCTCGCGGGTGGCGTTCTCCTGGTTGAAGCGGATGACGTCTTCGAGCGTGCGAACCGGTGCGTTCGGGCCAAGGGTTGCGAGATAGGCGTTGAGGCCCGCTTTGAACTCGTAGAGCATGACCTCGAATTCGGCGCCGCTCGACTTCAATTCCCTGGCGGTCGGGATGTCGGCCGGATCGACGATGATCGCGCCGAGATCGCGCATAACCTGAATCGCCTGCTCGACGATCGTATCAGCTGCCCGGCTGTAGCCCGAATAGACCGCGCGCACAACGCCGATGCGCGCGCCTTTCAGACCATTCTTGTCCAGAAACTGGGTGTAATCGCGATGGGACTTGCCAGCGCTGGCGGTCGTCGCCGGATCGCGCGGATCGACTCCGACGATGGCGCCGAGGAGCGCCGCGGCGTCGGCCACGCTGCGGGTCATCGGCCCGACGGTGTCCTGACTCTGCGAGATCGGGATGACCCCGGCGCGGCTGGTCAGGCCGACGGTCGGCTTGATGCCGACGATGCCGTTGCTGTTCGAGGGGCAGACGATCGAACCATCGGTCTCGGTGCCGAGCGCCGCCGCAATCAGGTTTGCCGAGACGGACTGGCCGGAGCCGGAGCTCGAGCCGCACGGGTTGCGGTCGAGCGCATACGGATTCTTGCCCTGACCGCCGCGACCGCTCCAACCGCTCGACGAATGGTTCGACCGGAAATTGGCCCATTCGCTCAGGTTCGCCTTCCCGGCGATGATCGCGCCCGCTTGCCGCAAGCGCTCGACGACGTAGGCGTCCCGCGGTGCATGCGAGCCTTCCAGCGCCAGCGACCCGGCGGTCGTCATCATCCGGTCGGCCGTGTCGATATTGTCCTTGACCAGGATCGGGATACCGTGCAGTGGCCCACGTGGACCACGTTCTTTTCGCTCCCGGTCGAGCGCATCAGCGATGGACGGCGCGTCGGGATTCAGCTCGATGACCGAACGAAGCTCCGGTCCCTGGCGATCAAGCTGCTCGATGCGTGCGATGTAGGCGGCAAGGAGTGTCCCTGCGCTCAATTCGCCGCTTTCCATACGGTCTTGCAGTTCGACGAAGGTTCGTTCTTCGATCTCTTCATGGGGTCCCATTGCTCGGTCCTTTCGCGGGCAGTGACAGATGGTGTCCTGGTTCTATACGCGTGGGGCTTGCCGTGTCAATGGCCGGGCTCTTGACGCGCGAGCGGACAATACCGACACTGCACGCTATGCCGTAGATGGGCAAGCAAAGACGCTGAGAACTGGCGGCATCCCCGCTATCTCAGCGAAGACGAGGGAGCCGCGCATGAGCATGGCAGACGTCTACCGTTCCCAGTTCGAGTCGATGTCAAACTTCATCGCGAATCAGGTCGTCGATTTGCCGGAGGACGTCTTTCACCAGCGCCCCGGTTCGTCGCTCAATCCGATCTCATTCAGCTATTTTCACCTGCTGCGCGTCTGGGATCTCGATCTGAACTGGATCGTCAAGGGCCTTGGGCCGAAGAACGACGCCTGGCATCGTGGCGGCTTCGCCGAGAAGTCAGGATACAGTCCGGACGGCAAGGGTGTACGCGGCTTGGGCATCGGTACCGGTTTCACCGACGACGATGTCGACGCGATGAAGGTCAGCCGCCCACTGTTACAGGAATACCAGCAGCAGCTGATGGATGAGACCGAAGCCTATTTGAACGGCGCCAGCGACGAGGAGTTGAATCGCGAGGTCGCGCCGCTGCCGAACGCGCCGGATCGTCCGGCCACCTGTGCCCAGCGCCTGCAACACGCCATGAATCACGCGCTCAGCCACGCCGGTGAACTGCGTTTCGCCAAAGGAATGATCGGTATGCACGACCCGACCTATCCGGGCGCCAGCAGCTAAGAGTGTTTCTCTCGCAGAGGCGCAGAGGGCGCAGAGTCTCTTACTGATTAATCTCTGCGCCCTCTGCGTCTCTGCGAGAGTTATTCGTTCTCTCTCGTTTAGCGCGTCACAGCGAAGGGGTTGCCGGCGGCGAT
>JAICWZ010000224.1 GCA_025966355.1 Thermomicrobiaceae bacterium | reverse complement strand
CTGCATCATCGGTCCGCTCGTTTCGGAACTCACACCACTTCCCGGCGATACGCGTGGCCCCGAGCCAACGACCGGTTCGGCCCGCACCTGCACGCCGGGGACGACGGCGCCCTGACCCGTCGTCTCACCATCGTAGGGGAGCAACCCGTGTGCTCCCGCCGGTCGCCCGCTGTTCCGGGCGACCGCCCCGTGGTTTCCGCGGCACGTCGTTAATCGAACACACCGATGTTCGACCGGAACCGTGTCCCGATACGCGTGGCAGTGGGAGCGCGCGGGCTCCGTTGAGTGGCCTTCGGGTGAACGCCGGATGCGCTCGAACGGGGAGTAGTCGCCGGAACAACGGCGACCGGCGGGAGCACACCGGTTGCTCCCCTACGTGCATGTGGACACGTAGGTGCAGGTGTGCAAATCGAATTACTCAGTTTCGATGAGGAAGTCCGGCTACCGGCCAACCAGCCCGAGCGCGACCGCGATGCCGCGATACCGCTCGCGGTGTGGGGCGTGGTCCTGAATGTGGCGGTGCACGTGAACCAGGCGCTCCGAGGTGAAGATCCCTCGGTAGAGACCGTTCTCAACGATCGGAATCGCCGGACGGCGGCTCATGACCATGCGCCGATGTGCATCGTAGATCGAGCTGTCCGCCGTCACCGGTACGACGCTGGTGTCCATGAACTCATATACCTTCTTGGCGGCATCTCCCGGCAGCCGTGCCAGCACATCCTCCTGCCAGAGCATGCCTACCACCTTGCCTTCGAAGGTGACGGCCAGATCGCGTAGACCGCCGCTCACGGCGTAGCCCACCGGGGAGTCAGGCGAAATACCACCCATGTCCCACAGCGCAAACTGCCCGACGCGGAGCTTGCGCAGCTTCGATTCGATATCGATCACGGTCGTTTCGACGTACGCCGCAGCGATGATGAAGATCGCGACCATCGGCAGCACGAGGTCCCGGGTATAGATGCCGACCACGAGCAGCAAAAGCGCGAACGCCTGGCCGAGCACGACCGCGATGCGGGTAGCGATCACTCGACCGCCAAAGACGGATAACCCGGCGCGCAAGACGCGGCCGCCATCCATCGGGAAGGCGGGCAACAGGTTGAAAACGGCCAACATGATATTCGCCAGCAACAGATGGACGAGCATCCCGCTGAATCCAGTCTCCTGGATCAGTTGCAACATCGCGATCGGGCTCGTGATATGACGTGAGAGAAGCATCAGGAGGACGAAGGGGAGCAAACCGGCTGCGACCACCAGATTGAGGACCGGCCCCGCGAGCGCGATCGCGGCCTCCTTGCGCGGCGAAATGAGCGAATGCTCGATGCGCGCCACGCCGCCAATCGGGAGAAGCGTGATGTCGTGTACGACGAGGCCGTAGCGCAGCGCAAGGTAGCCATGCGCGAGTTCATGCCCAACGACGCAAATGAAGATCTCGCAGAGGAGGAACAGCCCAAAGAGCGCGCCCTCGACGCCCATCCCGAGCGACACGCCCCAGTACCAGATCGCCCAGAGGAACGCCAAACAGAGCGACGCATGAACTTTGATGTCGATGCCACGAAACGTGGCAAGCCGTACGCTGAGCCTCAAGCCCTACCCCTTCGCGGGAATGACCAGAGCACCGTTCTTCCTGTTCCGACGAGCGCGACGGCGGAATAACCTTGTCGACCGCTCGTGCGAGTCGCCCCAGAAGCGTCGCGACCACCAGCATCCATCTGAGGCTACCCGCGGCATGATAGCAGGTACGAATACGCGACGCACACTTGACTCAGCGTTCCGCCGCTGACCGTGGCACACCGTTTGCGTTCAGCGTCTACCGATGACGAGCACGAATCCAGCGGCCAACGACAGCCAGGTTGTCAATAACCGAGCGCTTCATGAAACCACAGCAATATTCTTGCCACCAAATTGTGCTGCGTCTATACTGGGGAGGGTGCCTTGATCACTCCGGCTCAGTCAATAGCGTGTCGGTCGTAGACCCTGACTGACAAGAACGCGCGTTGATTGTCCTGGGTCGGTGCGATTTCAGGTCGAACGGAGCAAACAGACATGCCGGGTATGGAAGTTGGGTATGAGCTTAATCCCGAGATGCGTCTCTGGGTTTCGCCAAGCCTCATCGAAGCGAATTACATTCTCAGTCTTTCGCGTACAGAGCTTCAAGAAGTCATTCGCCAGGAACTGAATGAGAATCCGGCGCTGGAGATGGAGGACAAGCAGACCTGTCCCATCTGCGGTGCCGTGATGGAAGGCTCGTTCTGTCCGAACTGTCTTGTCGGGCCGGAGCAGGGCCGCGACGATGAAGCATTCGAAGATTTTCCAGAGCAGCTTTATACTGGTACCGCCCCAAGCAGTCGTGGAGATTCCGACGATTTCGATCCGATGACGCTCGTCGCGTCGGAATTGACCCTCGAACAGCAAATTCTGTCTGATGTCTCGACGATGTGTGTCAACGGCGATCTTCGCGTCGCCGAATATCTCGTGCGCTCGCTCGACGAACGCGGCTTCATCGCCGCCGACATGGAAGAAGTCGCGATCCTCTTCAACGTCACGCCTGAGTACGTCGACGAGGTGATCAAGAAGATCCAGTCAGTCGCGCCGGTGGGCGTCGGCGCCCGCAATCTGCAAGAGTGCCTGTTACTCCAGATCGCCTATCTGAACACGACCGATGTCGACGTTCCGCCGCACGTCGAGACGATCGTGGCGCACTTCATCGACGAGCTCGGCGCCCATAAATTCGGCTATATCGCCAAAGAGCTGGAAATCGCCCACGAGGAAGTCGAACAGTCGCGCGAGTTCATTCGCACCCATCTCAACCCGTTTCCGCTTCAGAGTCAGGAAGCGCGCTACTGGAAGACGCCGCTGCGCGCGCCGTACGTCGCCCCCGACGTCATCGTCTCGTTACGGGATGAAGAGTTGTCGCTCGAAGTCGTCGATACCCGGCAGTTCCACCTGCGCGCCAATCCGCTCTACAACCGCATCGCGCAGGAGATCGGACGCAGTCGCTCACGGGGCGAATTCAACGAGGATGAGCGACAGCACATTCGCGAGTTCGTCAACCGCGCCAAGCTCTTCATGTCGAACATTAGCCAGCGCCGCGAGACGCTCTTCAAGATTTCGAAGTGCATCGTCGAACTGCAAGAGGATTTCCTGCGCGGCGGCGTGCGTGAGTTGCGACCGCTGACGCGGGCGATCGTGGCGCAGCAGGTGGGCGTCCACGAATCGACCGTCAGTCGCGCGACGGCAAACAAGTTCGTCATGCTGCCCAACCGGCGTGTTATCCCGTTCAGCGACTTCTTTACGCCGTCGCTGAGCGTCAAGGACGTCATCAAGGAAATGGTCGACCAAGAAACGACCCCGCTGACCGACCGCCAGATCTGCGACATGCTCAGTCGCAAGGGCATCCGCATCGCCCGGCGCACGGTCGCCAAGTACCGCGCCGAACTGAACATCCTGCCGAGCACGATGCGCTAGAAGCTCGCTTATGGGTGAACGTACACTGCCGGGAGTATAATGCTCCCGGCTTCGTTGTGCGCTGCGCTCGCGGATGGAGGGATCATGCATCAGTTGCAGGACGTGCTGGAGGTCAGGCAGTTCGACCGCCCGCACCTCGATTCGCTCTTCTCCCGTGCCGACGAAATGCGGATCATCGCCGAGGCCGGCGGCTCCAACCGGCTCAGCGGCAAAATCCTCGCAACCCTCTTCTTCGAACCGAGCACCCGTACACGACTCAGCTTCGAATCCGCGATGACGCGCCTCGGCGGTTCCGTCCTGACCGCTGAAAACGCGATCGAGACGTCATCCTGGGCGAAGGGCGAGACGATCGAAGACACGGCACGCATCGTTGAGTCGTATGCCGACGCCATCGTGATGCGCCATCCCGAAGCCGGCACGCCGGCGCGCGCGGCTGCCGTCATCGACATACCGGTGATCAACGCGGGTGACGGCGCTCGCGAACATCCGACGCAAGCGTTGCTCGACCTCTACACCATCGGCCACGAGCTCGGCCGGATCGACGATCTGAACATTGCTCTGGTCGGCGACCTCAAATATGGCCGCGCGCCACGTTCGCTCGCGATGTTGCTCACGGAGTCATCCGGCATCAACCTGACGTTTATCTCGCCGCCCAACGTGCGCATGGGCGACGATGTCAAAGCCGACCTGCGCGCCCGTGGCGTTGCCTTCGAAGAAGAGACCGACCTGCTGGCGGTGTTGCCGGATGTCGACGTCGTCTACCAAACGCGCGTCCAGCACGAGCGCTTCGACTCGGACGAGGAATATCGCGAGGCGCGCG
>JAICWZ010000199.1 GCA_025966355.1 Thermomicrobiaceae bacterium | reverse complement strand
GCAGCCGGTCGAGATCGCGATCGCTGCCGTGCAGCCAGCGCGCGTTCCGGATGCCGCTTCGCTCGGCTGCCGCCGCGGCTTCAGCGAGCATCGCCGGATCGGGATCGAGCCCGACCGCCTCGGCGACGTAGGGCGCCAGCGGTAGCGCCAGTTGCCCGGTGCCGCAGCCGAGATCGAGTAGCCGTCCCGCTCCGTCGAGTCCGAAACGTTCGATGACATGCGCCAGGAACTCGGTCGGATAGCCGGGCCGGAAGTGGGCATAGTAGGCGGCCGTTCCGGCGAAGAGATCGGGTGTGTGACGATTCATCATGGCAGAGCCTGGTCGGACAGCGTCCTACGCCGGATTGTTCGGGTGTCGTTCATCGGCAGCCGCCTGTTCGAGTTCGGCGAGTTGATCGACGCGACGGCGGAAGATCGGATCGTTGCTCCATTCCGCCGCCAGGAAGGTGCGAACCAGATCGAGCGCCAGCCGGTCACCGACGATCTGCGCCCCGAGGCAGAGAACATTGGCGTTGTCGTGTTCGACGCACTGATGCGCCGAATAGACATCGTGGCAGAGCGCCGCGCGGATACCGGGGATTTTGTTCGCCGCCATGCTGGCGCCGATGCCGGTGCCGCAGATCAGGATGCCGCGCTCGTACTCGCCCGCTCGCAGCGGATCGCACACTTCGCGCGTGATGAGCGGAAAGTCGACCGGGGTCGTGTCGTATGTGCCATTGTCTTCGACGTCGTAGCCCCACGCCTCCAACGTCCGTATGACGATGTTCTTGAGCGCGAACCCTGCATGATCGGCGCCAATCACGATGCGCATAGATCTTCTCCTCTAGTATCCGTTATTCTGATCCGCAGCGAAGGATCTCCTCAGAGTGAACTCCATGTCGTGCGTCGGAGAACGCAGGAGCGATCCTTCACTGCAGGTTCAGGATGACATGGGAGAGGGCGCACGACCACCCCCATTGTTCAGTGGTCGAGCAAACCGCTCTAGATCGGCGCCTTGATGCCGAAATCCTTGCCGTAGTCGGAGAAGATCACCTCGAAATGACCGGTATCGGATTTAATCTCGGTTTTGCGCGGCAGGTGATCGTCTGTACCGACCCAGAAGGTGGCCAGCGTTCCATCATCCATCGTCACTTCATAGACGGTCACCTTGACACCATCGAGCGTCTCTTCGCCCTTCTTGACGATCTTGGTGTCCGGTGTCGAGGGATCGGACAAGTCGCCGACAACGTCGTCGCCACTCACAGGCGGCTCTGCGCTCGCATCGAGATTCGGTGATTTCTGCCAGGTGTCGCCGAGCTTGACGTACGTATCGTCACCGATACGAATCGACTCCATCGTCTGTCCGGCAAAGCTGGTCACGGTGTGCTCTTTATCCGGCGCCATCGTCTCGGTCGTGCTGGTCATCGAGGGGGTCGTTGCGTCGACATCATAGATATTGAGCGTCGTCTTATACGACTTCGCGTTGGCCCAGGCATCGGCGACCATTTTCTCGAATTCGCTGGTCGCATCGTCGCCACCGGCGGCGGCGCTCGTGGCTGCCGGAGTGCTGGCGCTGGTCGCCTCGCTGCTCGTATCCGGTGTCGTAGCAGCGGATGCGGTGGCGGCGGCTGCGGTCGTCGCGACTGAGGTCGCGGCTGGCGTTGTCGCGGAGGCGGTTGTTGACTGGCTTGCGCTGGTCGTGGTCGCCTTGTCGGAATTGCCGCTGCCACAGGCGGCGAGCGCGAGCGCGGCGGCGAGCGTCAGTGGAAGCATGAGTTGCCACACGCGGAACGGCGGCAGCAGGAGTCGACCGAATGGCACGGCGTGCCCCCTTCTTTCGTGTGTGACCGGTATAACGCGGTTGTTTCGGAACATTCCGCGAATGATAGGGAGCGTGGGTGTCGTTGTCCAGGGCAATTCAGACGAGGCGGAGACGGCCGAAAGCCGAAGCGCAGACTCTATACCCCCTGATTGTTAGTCTGGCGCTGGAGTTGGCATAGATCTTGCCGAATCAGGACAACCACGGCGGGCTCCTTCACTACTGTCCAGTTACATGCACAGGAGGTTCGTTATGGAGAGTCGAGCAAAGCTGGCTGGTCACGCAATCCACCCGATGTTGATCGTCTTCCCGCTTGGACTCCTGGCCACGGCCGTGATTTTCGATATTATTTTCCAGTTCGACGACAATGCTGAACTGGTGACGTTCTCGTACTGGGCCATCGCGGCTGGGATAATCGGGGGCCTGCTCGCGGCCCTGTTCGGCTTGTGGGATTGGCTGCATGTCCCCACTGGCACCCGCGCTAAGGCGATCGGTCTCTGGCACGGTGGAGGCAACGTGGTCATCGTTGCCCTGTTTATCATTGCCTGGTTGCTTCGTCGGGACGAGACGGCTCCGAAGTACGATCCGAACGGTCTTCCGCTTGTGCTCGAAATCATCGGCGTGCTCATGGCGCTGGTCACCGCCTGGTTGGGCGGAGAACTGGTCCAGCGACTCGGCGTTGGCGTCGACAGTGGAGCGAATTTGAACGCTCCAAGTTCGCTTTCAGGGCAGACGACATCTGGAGAGCCACGAGCACCACGGGGGAAGACCCGTGGCACGGCCTAGCGACAAGCCGGCGGCCACCTTGATCCATGGAGCCGCCGCGTTGACTAGGTGCAGCGGCAGGCGATGAATTCGAGCCAGCCGGGCACCTCGCCGGCTGCCATGATCTGTCCGTCGTCGGTCGCGATTGAGGCTTCGAAGATCGTGCCGAAGCGGTCGGCCAGGAAGATCGCGGCCCGCGGCGTATCGTCCGCATCGAGCAGCCCGTAGCGTGCATGGATGGCGTTGTCGGAGTCGACGACGACCGGGAAGGGGAGCGACAACTCGTCCACAAACCGGCGCACGCGCTCCGGATCGCCGGCGATGACGGCCAGCACCTCGCCTGCCTCCGCCTGCACGGCCGCGCGGCGTTCGGCCAGCCCGCGCAGCAGATCACGCGTGGTGGCGTAGTCCGGTGCATCGCTGAAGACGAGTGCCAGGTTGTGCCGCATGTAGAAATCGCGCAGGCGCACCGGCGCGCCCTCCGCTGTCTGGCCGGAAAAGAGTGGCAACTGCTCACCACGGGTCGGAATGGCGATACTCGTCTGTGCCGAACTGGTCATGCTCGACTCCTTTACAACAGGGTGCTCAGACCGATCAACGGTTCGCGCTCCGGCACGTCGCGCCCGAGGATGAGGACGCGGAAGCGGCCCATGGCGCCCGGTTCAATCATGCGAATGACGGCCGAACGGAGCGCGACGTACTCATCAAACGTCATCCCCTCCCACTGCTGCGCCGAAACCAGGAGTTCTCCGATACCGGCGCCGCTGAGGAAATCAGCCTGCGTCGTCAATCCGAGTACGCACAGACCATGCGCGCGGGCGGCTCGTTCGAGCGCGCTGAAATCGACGTGTGCGGTTAAGTCCTGATTGCCGATGGCACGGAACGGATCATCGCTCACCGTATGCTGATAGTAGGCACGCAGCGTTCCCTCGCGGTAATCCGGACCAAAGAGCTTTTCCGCACGGTAGCCGTAGTCGATGAGCAGCACGTAGCCGCGCTTCAGCTGCGCCGCGATCGTGCCGATCCACTCGGCGAGCTCCAGGTTGATCTCGGCAATCTGGCCCTCAACCAGCTCGATCCCGCCATCGGCCAGATAGCGTTCGAGCGCCGGCGTCGAGGGCGGACCGCTTTCCTCGGCAAACCAGCCGTCGCGCCAGACGACGTATCGCTCAACGAGCGCGCCATCCTGCATGGCGACCCGATGCACCGGCAAGGCATCCAGAAATTCGTTGGCGAGGATACAGCCGGTGAGGGGCGAGTCGGTCGGAGCGCCGAGTTGTGCCTCAAAACCTTCGTCGATCAACGTCTGTCGCAGCTCGCTCAGCCGGGCCGGATTGATTTCGACCGGCTCGTAGCGCAGGGTCGGAAGCAGATCCGGCCGCTCGACCTGCAGCCCTTCGAGCAGCGCCAGCGCCAGCGTGCCGGCACCAGCGCCATATTCGCGCAGCGTGAACGGCTCTGGACGCCGGAGCAGGCCGGCCATCTGCGCGATCTGACGCGCCAGCGTGTAGCCGAAGATCGGATGCGCCTCGGGCGCGGTCAGAAAATCGCCGCCACGTCCTGGACGGGCAATTGAATTGACATAATAACCGAATTTCGGATGATAGAGCGAAGCCTGCATGAAGTCGGCGAAGGTGATGCGTCCCTCGTGCTCGATGAGGGTGCGGAGTTCGTCGACTAGATGCGGATTGCTGTTCGCTTGCGCCTCGTCCATGCACTCGATTGTACCGCTGCCTTGTGACCTCGCGCGGCGCTCCGTAGAATCAGACTATGAAGTCTGAGCAGCCTCCGTTGCGCCCGATCACGTCTCGCCGCCGCCAGCGCATGATCGATGTCCTCCAACGGCGCCAGCCCGATCTGACCGTCGTCCTCGAAAACGTCCACGATCCGCATAACATCAGCGCGGTGCTGCGCAGCTGCGAGGCGGTCGGCATCGGTGAAGTGCATCTGATCTACACCGTTGAAGAGCGACCGAAACTGAGCCGGGTCGTCGCTGCCGGTACGTTGCGCTGGCTCGACGTCGTCAGCCATGCGAGCATCGACGCGTGTTACGCGACG
>JAICWZ010000285.1 GCA_025966355.1 Thermomicrobiaceae bacterium | reverse complement strand
GACTAGACGCGAGTAGTTGTTGGTCGAGAGGCAGTTGCCGAGCGTGCGCGAGATCGGCACGCCGAAGCGGGCGTTCGGGGTGCAAATGCGCAGATCGCTGGCGAGCGCGATGCTGGCACCGCCGCCGACGGCGTAGCCCTGGATCGCCGCGATCGTCGGGCGTTGCACCGATTCGAGCCGGCCGATAACGCTGTCGACGCGCGCTTCGTAGTCGATCGCATGCTGCGGATCGGTGAACGTCTGGAACTGGCTAATGTCAGTGCCGGAGACGAAGGCCCGATCCCCGGCACCGGTTAGTACCAGCACGCGAATGTCCGGGTCCTGCTCGATCTCATCGCAAATCCCGGATACACGGTCGTACATGGCGAAGGTCATGGCGTTGCGCTGGCCGGGGCGGTTGAACGTCACCCAGGCGATGGCGCCGCGTCGCTCGAAGAGCAGATCCTGATTCACCGTTTCCATCTTTTCGGTTCCTCCGTCGCTCATGCCTGCCCCGTTTCCGGCCGCGCGCCGACAATGCCGCTCTTGCGCAAGCGTTCGATCTCGCCCGCGTCGATGCCGAGATCGCTCAAAATCTCATCGTTCTGCTCGCCGAGGAGCGGCGGCACGCGGAAGACGTCGCCCGGTGTATCACGCAGCTTGACCGGCAGGCCGAGCAGGCGCACGTTGCCCATCGTCGGGTGCGGCCGTTCGACGACCATCTGGCGATGGAGCACCTGTGGGTGATCGAGCGCCTGGCCGACGTTGTAGATGGGACCGCAGGGGATGCTGTTCTTGTTCAGCAGCACTTCCCATTCATCCGAATTCTTTTCGCGCAGCTTCGTTTCGAGCGTTTCGGCCAGTTCGAGCCGATTAGCATAGCGCCCGCCGTTGGTGTTGAAGCGGGGATCGTTCGGCAGATCAGGCATGCCGAGCAGTTCGCAGAGCTTCGGCCAGCGCTTGTCGCCGGTCGCGCCGATGGTGATGTAGCCGTCTTTGGTGCGAAAGACACCGTAGGGCGCGTTGATCGGGTGATGATTCCCGGCCGGTGGCGGCACTCCGGCGCCGTTGAGATAGCGCGTGGCCTGGAAGGCGAGCGTCCCGACCATGCACTCCAGCAGCGAAGTATTCACCACCTGTCCGCGGCCCGTCTCCTGCCGGGCGTAGAGCGCGGCGAGCACGCCGTAGGCGCCGTAGAGGCCGGTCAGCAGATCGGCGATCGGGATACCGACGCGCACCGGATCGCTCCCCTCGAAGCCGGTAACGCTCATCAGACCGGAAAAGCCCTGCACGATTTGATCGAGGCCCGGCCGATCGGCGAAGGGACCGTCGACACCGAAGCCGGAGATCGAGCAATAGATGATGCCGGGGTTGCGCGCCGACATGGTGTCGTAGCCGATATTGAGCGCCTCCATGACGCCGGGGCGATAGTTTTCGACGACGACATCGGCGGTGTCGGCCAGCGTGCGGAAGATTTCCTGTCCCTCCGGGCGTTTGATATCGAGGGTGAGCGAACGCTTGTTGCGGTTGGCCGAGAGAAAGAACGCGCTTTCGCCATTGAAGAAGGGTGGCCCCGATTCGCGGCCGTGATCACCTCCCTCGGGGTTCTCGACCTTGATCACATCGGCGCCCATATCGCCAAGTAGCATGGCGCAGGTCGGCCCCGCCAGATGCCGGCCGAGATCGAGCACACGGATGCCCGTGAGCGGTGCGTGCGGGACATCCTGGTTTTCTGCCATAATCCCCCCTCTAATGGGTGTTGCGTGTCAGTGGATGCTGCGGAAGGCCATCGTTACCGGCAAGATAACGGCAGAGCGAGCGAGAGGCAAGCCGTCGCCGCCGATTGACACCGAATCTCTCCCCTACCCGAGGGGTCATTCCTGTGGTTTGATATGAGTCCGATTCGGGTGTCGTTCTGGCTGGAGGAGCCGTCGAAGTCAATCGGCGACGTCAGAGAGGGCGCTGCGTAGACGATGTCTGAGCAACAGAAGTCGGACGAAGCCGCCGAACCAACCCGACTGGATGACGCGCATTTTATCGCGCAATATCGCGACAAACTGTCGGAATCGACGCTGCGCGCCAAGTGGATTCTCTCGCTCGATGAGCACGAGGATCGGCTCGGCCAGACGCTGGCGACGCGGAGCCACGAGGTCATCCGCGCCTGGACCGATGAGCGCAATGGTATCCCCGCCACGATCACGCGCGGCGAGCAGGATGGAGAGGCGACACTGCTCGATCTTGACTTCCCCGGTTATGGCGAAGAAGACCTGCAGCATATCAACTGGCCCGAGTGGTTCGCCACGTTCGACTTGCAGGACCTCGTGTTCGTCTACCAGGAACATAAAACCGACGGCGACCTGAGCAACTTCTTCCACTTCGACGGCCCCCTCGGCGTCCATGAAGATAAGAACGCCGGCGCTCACTCGATCTAACCGCTCACCCCTTCCGCGATTCTGATGGCAGACCATGTCGTGTACGCGAGGTGCGCCCTCTGTTTACCCGATACACCTTCTCATAACCGGTGTTTCGGGTGGCCCGGGCGGCGCTAAGATGAGCGCTCCGAAGCATGGTCGATGACTTCGCCAAACGCCCGTGCCGCGCCGATGGCTTCCTTGAGTTGGCCGGCGGCGAGCGCGTCGAGTGGGGAATTGTCGCGCAGGTGCGGGTTGAGGCCGAGGAACCAGGCGCGGACGGTGGGATCCGGCTCGGAGGCACGGAGGATCTGGGCGATCTCGTAGCTGGTGCGCAGGCGCTGCTCGACCTCGATATCGCGCACTTCGGAGATCTCGCCGGTCGCCCAGCGCGTGATCGTCTTGCCGTCTTTGACACCGGCGATCCGCGCCGTCATGCGGCGCGTGAGCAGCCCGGAAAGCGAACCGACCAACTCGGTGAGCGGCGCGCTCATCGCCTGGCGGTGCGCCTCCTGCCAGAGTTCAGGGATTTGCGGCAGCGCGGCATCGATCGATTCGGCCTGCTGCTTCGCCTTCTTTTTCTTCTTTGCCATCACGAAGTCCCCTGAATGTCTGCCGGTTACCGGTTTGCCCATCATGCACGACGAGGGCGGTCTGCGCAACGCCGCTGTCATGCCGTACACTCGTGACTCCATCCAATTTGTCGTGCATCGAGCGCGAAGGAGCAAGATGAGCATGAGCGAATCGACCGGGCAACTGATCGAGCGGTACTGGCAGACGATGAATAGCAACGACTTTCGCGCCGTGGGTGATCTGCTGCACGATGACTTCGTGCTCGACTATCCCCAATCGGGCGAGCGCTTACGCGGACGCGAGCATAACGCGTTGCTCAATGAAGAGTACCCGTCTCCCGGCCCCTGGCGCTTCGTCGTCGAATGTCTGCTGGCCGGCGACGACACGGCCGTGACCGATGTGCGCGTTTACGGCGCCGAGGTTGAAACGCGCGCCATCTCGTTCTTCGAGATCCGTGATGGCCGCATTCGGCACATCACCGAATACTGGCCCGACCCATTCGAGCCGCCGGCCTGGCGTGCACAGTGGATGGAGTCGATCCCCGAAGAGTCGTGATTCGGCGTTTATCGCGGACGGCGACTTGAAAGCCTGGTCGCGCGGGGAGGACGGGCGCCGCCTGAACGGCGCGCCGGGTTTGATTGATCAAACCCCTACGTAGGGTGCGTCATTGATGACGCCCGCCGGCCGATGTGTGCGCAGCGCACCAGGCGTGTTTCCGTGAGCACATGGTCATCGGTTGAGGCCTG
>JAICWZ010000553.1 GCA_025966355.1 Thermomicrobiaceae bacterium | reverse complement strand
GTCTCGCCGGTCTCGTCATCGCGCCGGATGTGCAACGTCGGATCTTCTTCGAGCAGGCGCTGGATCGCGCTGCCCATCTTGTCGAGGTCGCTCTTCGTCTTCGGATGCACGGCGGCGGCGAAGGCGGGCGATGGGAAGTCGATGCCGTCGACCGTCAGCACCTTGCTTTCGTCGCAGAGCGTCTCGCCGGTGGCGACCGTTTGCAGCTTCGCGACCGCGCCGATATCACCGGCCTTCACCTCACCGACCGCGATCTGTTCTTTGCCGCGTACCGTGTAGAGCTGGCCGATGCGCTCTTCATGGCCCTTCTGGGCATCGAAGGCGTGGGAATCGGACTTGATCGTGCCGGAGTAGACGCGGAAGTAGGAGAGCTTGCCGACGTACGGATCGGCGACCGTCTTGAAGACAAGCGCCGCGAGCGGGCCGCTTGGATCGGGCTGAAGGGTGACCGTGTCGCCCTTTGCGTTCTTTGCCTCGGTCGGACCCGGCCCCGGGAAGCAATCGACGATCGCGTCGAGCAGTTGCTTCGTACCGTGATTGGTAGTGGCCGATCCGGCGAAGACGGGCACGAGTTGCCCGGCGGCGACACCCGCGCGCAACCCTTGACGCAGTTCATCTGCCCCGATCGCCTCGTCTTCGAGATAGCGCAGCATCAGTTCTTCATCGTTCTCACAGATTGATTCGACCAGTTGCGTGCGCATCTCCTCGATCTCGTCGCTGATGTCAGCCGGAATGTCGCTCTCGGTTTCGTTCGCACCGTCGAAGAGATAGGCGCGTCGTGCCAGCACATCGGCAACGCCACGGAATTCTTTTTCAGCACCGATCGGGACAAACACAGGGACGACGGCCGAGCCGAATCGGTCGCGCGCGGCGGAAAGCGTGCTAGCAAAGTTCGCGTTTTCTCGATCCATCTTGTTGACAAACAGGGCGCGGATGCGCTGGAGATCGTCGGCGGCTTGCCATGCCTGCTCGGTGCCGACTTCGACGCCGGCCGAGGCGTCCATGAGAATCAGTGCAACATCGCAGGTGCGCATCGTGCCTTTGACTTCGCCGAGGAAATCGGCATAGCCCGGTGAATCGAGCAGATTGATCTTCGTATCGCGCCATTCAAGCGGGGCGACGCTGGTGCTGATCGAGATCTGGCGCTTGATTTCGTCGGCATCCCAATCCGAGGTTGTGCTGCCATCTTCAACGCGACCCTGGCGGCTAATGGCGTGACTGAGAAAGAGGAGAGCCTCCGTCAAAGACGTCTTTCCCGCGCTGCCGTGGGAAAATAGGCCGACGTTTCTGATACGTTCGACTGGAAAGCTATTCACGGGTCTCCTCCAGTTACCAGGCTACGTGAGAGATAAAGCGATCAGAGCCCTCGATGTAGGGCGTCTTCGCGTATCTCATTCACACGGCTGATCCAATCTGTGGCACCAGTATGGGTGACCGTAACCGTATTGGTGTATCCGTATTATAGTCCGGGGATAATGCTCGACAAGTGGGGCAGCGCGGCAGTTCGCCGTGGCAACCTGGAACCGAAAGGATTGGCGCATTGGAATCGAACCGATCGAATGAAATCGCGGCCCTTAAGGGTCTTCTCGGCGAATTGGCCCTGATCGATGGCGTCGCCGGGCACGAGCACGCGGTTGTGGCGCGCCTGAACGAATTGCTCGAACCGCTGGTTGATGACATCGAGATCGATAGCTACGGCAATCTGTTCGCGACGCGCCGCGGCCCCGCGAATGGCCCCAGCCTGATGATATCGGCGCACTCGGACGAAATTGGCGCGATCGTCAAAAGCATCGAGCCATCGGGCATGATCCGCTTCGAGCGACTCGGCGGTCTGGTCGAAACGCTGACAATCGGG
The DNA here is from genome assembly GCA_025966355.1 of Thermomicrobiaceae bacterium. Lineage (GTDB taxonomy): Bacteria > Chloroflexota > Chloroflexia > Thermomicrobiales > Thermomicrobiaceae > CALAGB01. The sequence goes on along the minus strand of JAICWZ010000553.1, from coordinate 16 downwards.
CGACACATCAAGATTC
>JAICWZ010000409.1 GCA_025966355.1 Thermomicrobiaceae bacterium | reverse complement strand
GTAGACGATGGAACGAATATCTCTCGCAGAGGCGCGGAGGGCGCAGCGTTCTTCCTTATTTTAATCTCTGCGCCTCTGCGCCTCTGCGAGAGTCAAACGCTCTTGCGGCTTCGGCGAATTCGCGCAGGCGCTCCTCGACCAGTCGGTGGACGCTTCCCTCGGGGAAGTCGCCGTGCTCGTCGCGATCCCCAGCTGGTACATCGGTCAGGATCTCGATCCCTTCGTCCACGGTGCTCACCTGCCAGATCGAGAATTGGCCGTTTCGCACCGCTTCGACCACCTCATCGTTAAGCATGAGCGTTGGTACGTTGGTCGCCGGGATCATGACGCCCTGCTTGCCGGTCAGCCCCTGCGCCTTGCAGACGGCGAAGAAGCCCTCGATCTTGTGCGTCGCCCCGCCGATCGCCTGCACCTGACCAAACTGGTTGACCGAGCCGGTGACCGCGATCCCCTGGTGCAAGGGCAGCCCGGAGAGCGCCGACAGCAGCGCGTAGAGCTCCGTCGACGAGGCTGAATCGCCGTCTACGCCGCCATATGACTGCTCGAAGGTGATCGTCGCCGTCACCGCCAGCGGCATCTTGATGCCGTAGGTGCCGCGTAGATAGCCGGAGAGGATGAGCACGCCTTTGGAGTGGATGGCGCCCGACATCTCGATTTCGCGCTCGACACTGACGATATTGCCGCGGCCCAGCGCGACGCGTGCCGTGATGCGCGACGGCTGCCCGAATTCGTAGTCACCGACGTTGAGCACCGAGAGGCCGTTGATCTGGCCGACGATGTCGCTGCTGGTATCGATCATGATCGTGCCGTTGTCGATCATCTCGCGCGTGCGTTCTTCGATCAGATTCGATCGATAGACGCTCTTGTTGATGGCGGTGATGACGTCTTCGGCCATCACCGGATCGTGGCCGGAGCGCTTCGCCCAGTAACTTGCTTCGGTGATGACGTTGGCGATATCGAGCAGCCGCGTCGAAAGCTTGCGCTGGTCTTCGAGCATACGCGCGCCGTACTCGACGACGCGGGCCACGGCGCCGCGATCGAAATGGCGCAGCTGCGACTCGCGCACTTTACGACTGATGAAGGCGGCGTAATTGTGGACGTGCTCGTCGCTCCAGGCCATGTCGGGCGCGAAGTCGGCCCGCACCTTGAAGAGTTCCTGGAAATCTTCATCGAGCGACAGCAACGTCTGATAAATGGCCGGCATACCGATCAGCACGACCTTCAGCTTGATTGGCACCGGCTCGGGACGCAGACGCGCCGTCGGCAGCGCGCTCATCTGCTCACCGAGGTTTTCGATCTGGACCTCGTGGCTGATTAGGCTGCGCTTGAGTGCATCCCAGGCGAACGGGCTGCGGAGCACTTCGGTGACATGCAGCACGAGGAAGCCGCCGTTCGCCTGGTGCAACGCGCCGGCTTTGATCTGATTGAAATCGGTCAGCATGGCGCCAAGGCTGGCGCGGTAGTCGATGCGGCCGATCAAATTGTAGTAGGTCGGGTTCCGTTCGAAGACGACCGGCGCGCCGCGCGTCTGGCTGTTGTCGATGAGTACGTTGACGCGATAGCGCGCCAGGTGCTCCTCGCGCTGCTGCGCCTGCATCTGTGCCATGGGCAACGCCTGCGGCTGTGGCTGCTCGGCGGTGGCCAGGGGGAAGTCGTGCAGGTGCTGGGGGATATCGTTCTGGATCTCGTTCAGATAGGCGACCACCTTCGGGGACAGGGCGTAGCGTTCGCGCAGTTCGTCGAGGAAGGGACCGACGACGAAGGTCGCGATCTCGCGATCGAGTTCGCTGGCGCGCTGGCCGGCCTGTTTCTCGATCTCGCGCAGATTGCGCAGCGTCGTGGCAAGCTCGGTCTGCACTTCCTGTCCGTGCGTCGTGATCTGCTGCTTTTGCTCGTCGCTCAGCTTCTCGAACGCTTCGGCATCGATCGGTTTGCCATCGAGCACCGGGACTGTGACGATGCCGGTCGGCGTCATCTCCAGCGAAAAGCTGCGTGCCTGGGCGAACTGCTGGAGTTGATTGAGAATCTCGTCACGCTGCTGGGCGAAACTGTTGAGCGCGGCCGCGCGTCGACGAGCGTACTCTTCGCTCTCGAAGGCGCGCGGGATTTCGCGCTGGGTCGCGACGACGAAGTCGTGCATCTCGCGGGCGAACTGCGCACCCTGCCCGGCCGGCAGGTCTATGGCGTGCGGCTGATCCGGATCGACAAAGTTATGGACGTAGATCCAGTCGGGCGGCGTCGGGTGCTTCTTCGCCAGCTCGTTCAGGTAATCGAGCACGGTGCTTTCGCGGCCGGAGCCGGGGCTGCCGGAGAGAAAGACATTGTAGCCATACGTGTCGATCTCCAGACCGAACTCGATGGCGTCGACCGCGCGTGGTTGCCCGATCGTGCCGGCCAGCGGCACGACTTCGGCTGTGCTGTTGAACGGCAGGCTGTTCGGGTCCATGCGGCGGCGCAACTGCTCCGGGGCGACCCGTGCCCGGCTCCGGATATCGTCGTCGGCCATTCAGCTCCCTTTCTGGTTGGATCAATTCACGATGCACAACGCACAGGCGCTCTGCGCCGGGCGCGCGCGGAGCGTCTGGTTACGCGCCCACGGCGAGACGCCATATTAGAGAAGCGCAATCAGAATCGCGTACGGGATGATGTAGGCGATCCAGGCGACCACTGCCGTGATGATCGCGCGGCCGGTCGACGTGAAGTCGAGCGCCTGGCGTAGCGCGATAACGGTCGCGACCAGCACCCAGATATCTACGATAACGGTGATGATCCAGCCGAG
>JAICWZ010000029.1 GCA_025966355.1 Thermomicrobiaceae bacterium | reverse complement strand
TGCGGCGCGGTGTAGCCGTCGGCCGCCAAATCGACCGCCTCCAGCGCGTGTTGCGCCGCAAAGCCGGGTGCGCCGCCCTTGATGAGCGATAGCTTCGGCGACGGCTTGAGCCACGATTGCAGAATCAGCCCGCCGGTCGTACCGGAAAGCCCGATCGCCGACACGATCTGCTCGTGCCGCAACTGGAGCAGGCGTCCGGTCGCAGCCGGCAATGCCCAGGCGACCTGGCTGACCGAATGCAGTCCGCCCTGCATCCAGAGATACGACTCGGCCAGCACCGCCTGCAATTCATAGGCGATGACGACCGAGGTGATGAAGTCGCGTCCGGAAGCGCCGATCGCCTCGGCGACCGCCAGTAGCGCCGGTATCGCGTCGGAGAAGTGGCCGGTATCGCGGCCCGGTGTGCCGGCGTAGAGGTCGTTGGCGTCGAGATCGCGCGCCAGGCTGCAATTGACCAGCGCCGCCAGCGACATATTGATCTGCTCGCCGCTCCCGATCAGTGACGATTCCAGCATCGAGGCCCGCGCCAGCGCGAAGTCGCGCAGCAGTTCCGGACCTTCTTCGCCAACCGCTCCCACCGCACAGGCGAGCGTATCGGCCACGGCGCGCAAGGCCGCTGCAACGACCGGCTCCGGCAAATCCTCGAAGGCGAGATCGAGCGCGTAATCTGCCATCACTTCGGCAAGAGACATTCCATTACTCCTCATCAGGCCGTGCTGGCACACCACAGCGAGCCAGACCGGCCCGTCGTCCAATTGTAACGACACCTGATGTACACTCGCTTTTCGGTGACTGTCGCGAGTGGCACACGTGAGGCAGAAGGGGAACAAGACGGACGCAATCGTTCAAGCTGATCAGGTGTCGCGCAGCTTCGGTTCGATCGTCGCGCTGGAGCATGTCAGTCTATCAATTCCGAGTGGCCGCATTTTCGGGCTGCTCGGCCCGAGCGGCTCGGGCAAGACGACGCTCATTCGCCTCGCGGCTGGTGCACTTAGCCCGGATAGCGGGACGATACGCGTGCTTGGCCAGATCATGCCGAATCGCGAGACAACCGCCCACATCGGCTATATGACCCAGGCGGCGGCGCTCTACCCCGATCTCTCGCTGCGAGAGAATCTCAACTTTTTCGGCGCGCTCTACGACGTGCCAACCGGTGAACTGCGGGCGCGCATCGAGGAGATCACGAGCGAAGTCGGCCTTTTCGACCGGCTCGACAGCCAGCTCCAAACGTTTAGCGGCGGTATGCGCCAGCGCGCCTCGCTCGCCTGCGCCTTGCTGCACCGGCCGGAACTGCTGATTCTTGACGAACCGACGGTTGGACTCGATCCCGTTCTCCGGCGAAGCTTCTGGCAACGCTTCCGTGAACTGGCCGATCAGGGCCGCACGCTGATCGTCTCCAGCCACATCATGGACGAGGCCGACCGCTGCGACGAACTCGCCTTCCTGCGCGACGGTCGCCTGCTTGCGACCGGCAGCCCCGACGCCCTGCGCGCCCAAACCGGTTGCCAGGATCTTGAGGACGCCTTTCTGGCGCTGGCCGACGCCTTGACGACGGCACCGAGCGGAGAGCGCCGTTGAGCCGCCGTCGCGTGCTGGCGCTGGCGACGCGCATCGTGCGACAGTTCCGGCGCGATCGGCGCACGCTCATTCTGATGTTAATCGCACCCATACTGGTCATCTCGCTGCTCGCCTACATCTATCGCGGCGGCACCCATCACGTCTCGCTGGCAATCGTCAACGGCGACGCCAGTCCGGTCGCGGCGCAGCTTGTCGCCGGACTCAGCGACAGCCAGGCATTGACCGTGAAGACGATGAGCGCGGCCGATGCCACACGCGCCATCAAGCAGAACGATATCGACGCGGTCCTGACGCTGCCGGACAACCTGTCGCTTACCGGCTCGACACCCCAGACGCTGACCGTCACGCTCGAAGGCTCGCAGCCGAACACCTCCAGCGCCGTGCTCAACGCGCTCAACCAGGCGCTCCCCACGACGGTCGTCCGGGCGCTCAATCCGGCCGGTGTGCCGCTCAAACTCAACCCGGTCTTTCTGCACGGCGGACCGCAATTCGATCAGCTCGACTACTTCGCACCGACCTTCATCGGCTTCTTCGCCTTCTTCTTTGTTTTCCTGCTTACCTCAGTCTCATTCCTGCGCGAGCGGATCCAGGGAAGCATCGAACGCTTGATGGTATCGCCGCTGAGCCGCGCCGAAATCGTGCTCGGCTACATGCTCGGCTTCGCCGTCTTCGCGGCGTTACAGTCGGTCGTACTGGTGCTCTACTGTGTCTATGCCATCCATATCCACTACACCGGCCATATCCTGCTCGTCTTCTTCTTCACGCTCCTGCTGACGATCGGCTCGGTCAACATGGGCATCTTCCTCTCGACCTTCGCGCGCACCGAACTCCAGGTCGTTCAGTTCATTCCGATCGTCATCACGCCGCAGGGTTTGCTGTCCGGCATCATCTGGCCGCTCTCGTCGCTACCGGGACCGCTGCGCATCCTCGCCGATCTGATGCCGCTCACCTACGCCAACGAAGCGTTGCGGGGCGTGATGATTCGCGGTGATCAGCTCGGGGCGCTCTGGCTGCAGACCGGGGTGCTCGTCGGCTTCGCCGCCCTCATGGTGATCCTCGCCGCCTCGACACTCCACCGGGAGATCGCATGAACCGACAAAGAATCACGCTGGCCATTGGCACGACCAACCCGGCCAAGGTGACCGCCGTCAAAAATGTCGCGCGCGATCTCCTCGGCTGGACACAGGTCATCCCGGTCGATGTCGATCTCGCGATCCCTCCGCAACCGTGGGGCGATGACGAGACTGCGCACGGCGCGCTGGCCCGCGCTGAAGCGGCGCTCGCCCAGACGAATGCCGTCTACGGCGTCGGCCTCGAATCAGGGCTGGCGGATGGGCCGGATGAGCGCATCTACGTCATCTCCTGGGCCGCCGTCGTCGATCTACACGGCACGCGCGGCTTCGGCAGCGGCGAACGTTTCGCCCTACCAACCGACCTCAACGCTACCCTGCACGCCGGCGCCGAACTCGGTCCGCTGCTCGACACGCATTTCGGCACATCCAATCTCGGGCAACACCAGGGCGCGGTCGGCCTCTTCAGCGCCAATCGCCGCACGCGAACCGATCTGCTGCAACTCGCGGTATTGCACGCCTTCCTGACGCTGCTCGAACCATGGCGGGAGTCAGCCTCCATCTGATGATGTTGATGCCATTGACACGGGGAAGAACGGGCGCCGCCTGAACGGCGCGCCGGGTTTGATCAATCAAACCCCTACGTAGGGTGCGTCATTGATGACGCCCGGCCGATGTGCGCATGCACGAGGCGGGTCAGTTCGACCGCGTTTCCGGATGAGACCCCACCCCGATCCCAACCGTCCTTCGCCAACCGCACCCAACCGGCGGTACACTCGTGGCCGGTTGGGCGGCGGATCGATCAACGGGGAGAACCGATGGCAACGAGCGAAGAATCGACGCGGGATAGCTGGAACGCCGGGCTGTACGATAACAAGTTCGCCTTCATCTGGGAGTATGGCTCGAACCTGATCGACCTGCTCGATCCACAACCGGGCGAAACGGTGCTCGATATTGGCTGCGGCACCGGCCATCTCACGCGCGCCATCGCCGAACGCGGCGCCAACGTCATCGGCACCGATTTCTCGCCCGCCATGATCGAGCAGGCCCGCGCCAACTATCCCGACATCCGCTTCGAGGTCGCCGACGCCTCCAATTTCACGCTCGCGGAGCCGGTCGACGCCATCTTCTCCAACGCCGTCTTCCACTGGGTGCACGATCAGGAAGGCGCCGCGGCCTGCCTCGCGCGTGCGCTGAAACCGGGCGGACGCTTCGTCGCCGAATTCGGCGGCAAGCGCAACGTCGGTCAGATTATCGCGGCCGCGATCGACGCAATGCGCGAGGCGGGCTACCCCGACGGCGCCGAACGCAATCCCTGGTATTACCCGAGCATCGCCGAACACGCTACACTCCTCGAACGGCACGGGCTCGAAACAACCTCGGCCGTTCTCTTCGACCGCCCGACGCTGCTCGACGGCGGCGCAGCGGGGCTCAGCCTCTGGCTCGAAATGTTCGGTGACTCGTTCTTCGCGGGCATCCCCGAGGCGACGCGCCAGCGGATTGTGGCCATCATGGAAGCACGGCTGCGTCCGGCGCTCTTCCGCGACGGGTCATGGTACGCCGACTACCGGAGACTGCGGCTCGTCGCCCGGCGTGACGTGAGTAGTGGCCGTTAGCGTCGGGCGCTGCCTTGCTGAGCCGTCACGCTCAAGCCGATATCCCTCGGGCAGCTGTGTACGCATCTGAGCGACAGTCGCATCGATGTCGGCATCCAACGGGGCGATTAACCGCAACGACACCACCAACGCAGCGGGGCCGGACGCCTCACGCTGAGCCAGATCACGCCGAAGCACGATAAGGTGATAAGCGAAGAGCGCCCCGGCCACGATGGCGATACCCAGCGTCGGACTGAGCGCCGACGCCAGACTTGGTCCGTAACTCACCCCTAGGAGCGCCGAGATGGCCCGGTAGAGAACGATCGCCAGGCTAACCAGGATCGCCACCAGCGATGCGGCCAGCGTGATGTAAAGGTAGATGCGCCGCGTCGTCGCACTCCGTTCGGCCGCTTCGTCTCTCGCAACTCGCTGCTCTGCCTCATTCCACTGCCAGAGCCAGGCCGCTGCCCCCACGAGCGCGAAGGAGCCGAAGCGCGCCACATCGTCGCGCCAGAAGAGGCTCGACACGCTGACCGTGCGCGTGCCGCCCAACAAGAGATCGATGAGGATACCGAGCACCCAGGCCGAGCCGGCACCGGTGAAGGCGAGACCGACGAGCGCGACGAGATAGGTGTAGACACGGCGGAGCGAAGCTGCCAGGGGCGCCGATGCTTCGTCGGGCGCCGCGCCGAGCATGACGACGCGATGGTAAATCCAGAATCCGGCGAAGGGGATGGCGACGATCAACGGTTCGACGATCGCGCTCGTCCAGCTCCCGTGATTCGCGTTCCGGGGTACGGCGAGAATCAAGCGCAGAAACGCGTCGAGACCAGAGCTCACACCCCGCAACGTGAGGAGCACGCTGATAAAGACGACTGCGTAGACATAGAACCAGCGCAACGCAGAGCGTCGCTCGCTCACGCCGAGCCAGTTGGAACGAGCCAACGTTCGGAGTGCGTAGGCCCAGTACAGACCCCAGATAACCAGTCCGACCAGCGATCTGGCGGTCGCGCTGCTGAGCGGCACCGCCCACCAGTGTCGTTCGAACGCGATTGATGGTGTACCAAACAGGACGTCGTTCAGGACCCGCAGCAGATCGGCCAGACCAAAGAGCAGGAGCATGGCGCCGGTGAAGGCCGCGCCATAGAGATAAAGTCGCGGCAGCCAGACCGCTTCATCTTCGAGCGGGCCACCCTGCGTGTCGCGCCGCCGGATCGACGCGTGGTAGGCGATCACGGCGCCGGCTACGAGGCAGAGCGCGATCGCCATACTGTGCTGCTCCGCACTCCCGCTCGTGCTCGTCGCGCTGAATAGCCGGTCGAAGAACCAGCGAAGGATCTCGACGGCGGCGGCGATAAGCCAGGGGAGCGGCGCCGCCATTGCCAGCGTCAGATACAACGCCCGGAGCGCGGAGGCTCGTTCGGATTCGCCCGCGGCGCCCGGACGATGGACCGCCCGTTCGGCGAGCCACCAGTGCAGCAGCCAGACAGGCAGTGCCACGATCAGCAGGGCGACGTAGAGGCTGAGCTCCCGTCGCACCGAGTCGGGCGACCGCTGGATAACTGATCCACCGAGGGATTCTCCAACCCGCGCCAACGCCAAACCGAACAGGTTGGAGAGACCAATCACGACCATACCGAGACTGACGGCCGCGATGAAGTAGACATAGAGCCGGCGGGCAATCAGCATCTCGTCATCCCTTCGTCAGATCAGTGTTCGCGGACGACTCGATCGGTCGATCACCTGGCAAATTCCGGGGGTAGCGGGTAGATCCCGAGCAAGAGTTCGTCAATCTTCCAGGCACCATCCTCCTGAACCAGCGGAACCGTCTGCTCATATGAGGAGCGATTGAGTCGAAGTCCCGATCCGCTGCTGTGCTCGATCGTCAGGTGCAGGATGGCGGTTGAGCCGTGATGTTCCACGCGGCCGATGAGTATGCGCTGATTGTCATCGAACGAGACGTTCGCAGACGATCTCGCGCGTGTCATGTACTCGTCCACCGAGAGCTGACGCTGCGCCTCCGCCGAAAAGGAGCCGTAGACGCTGCTGAAGTCGCGCGCCTCATAGGCATCGAGGTACTGTTGAAAGGCAGCTTCCGGTGAACCGGGTGCGAAATGGCTTTCGCCCGGCGAAAGAATCAGTACGGTGATCACCGCGCCAGCAACGAGCACAAGCACCGGAACAGCGATGATGAGCACCGAGCGCGCAGGCCTGGTCACGTACGACGTTCTCCCTGCATTGTCCGATCAAATTCTGGTTATGTGCGCATCATCAACCTTCCCCATCCGGAATACGGTATCAAGCAACAAAGGTCATAAAAATGCGACGCCGTTGGGGCCTCCTCGGCCCCGTAGGGGCGCCATTGATGGCGCCCGGCCGATGTGCGTAAGCACGAGGCGTTTCATGGGCACATGGAAAATGAATGGCAACTCGGGTGCTCGGGGGCCGCGGAAGACGGGCGCCGCCTCAAGGGGCGCGCCGGGCGCCATAAATGTCGCCCCTACACCTGTGGTGCGACTGGGAACGTGATATGGCCGGACGGTGGGCGGGGGCCGTCCCGACTCACGGGGCGGCCCCAGGGGTCGCTAGCCCAAAATCCAGCTATTCCACTTCTCGAGCACCTGATCGCGGTTATCGGCCCACCATTGCGAGTCGTGGATCAACAGCTTCGACTTAATGTCGGGCGCCGTCGGCAACGTCTTCAGCAGATCCGCCGGGATGAGATCGGCTGACTTGTTGTTGACGAAGCCGTAGGGGATCAGCATCGAGAGGCGCGCCTGCGGGATTGCCATCGTGATGAACGCGATGAACTTCATCGCGTTTTCCTTGTTCGGTGCACCCTTTGGCACGGCCCAGGCGTCTTTCAGCAACTGCCCCTGATCCCAGGCGATCTCGACCGGCGCGCCGGTTGCCTGAATCGCGGCAATACGTCCGTTCCAGGCGGTGGCCAGCACCGCTTCTTTGTCGTTCAACATCTGCGCTGGAATCGCGCCGGCATCCCACCACTTGACGACATCATCCTTGACCTTCGACAGACTGTCGTACGCTTTGTCAATGTCGATCGGATAGACCTTGTCGAGCGCCACGCCCGATGCGATCGTGGCGGACTCCAGATCGGGCGTGATGCCGCCGGTGCCGCCCGGCATGGTGCGCGGACCGGGGAACTTCTTCGTATCCCAGAAGTCGGCCCAGCCGCTCGGCTTGGCGTCCTTGAAGACGTCGGTGCGGAAGGCGTACATCTGGGCGTAGGGCAGCATGTCAAGCGAATACTTATACTGGAACGCCTTGTCGATGTTGGCCGTATCGACGAGGCTGTAGTCGATCTCCTCCCAGTAGTCGCCCTTCTTTTCCAGATTGATGACATCGCCACGGTCGAACTCCCCGATATCCCATTCGACGTTCTTGGTATCGACCATCGCCTTCACCTTGGCGGTATCCGGCCCCTCCGAGTCGATCACCTTGATGCCGGAGAGCTTCTCGAATGGCTCGAAATACGCCTTGCGTTGAGCATCCTGGAAGGCGCCACCGTAGGAGACGACGCGCACTTCGCCCTTCCCCTTCAGGTTCTCCGGAATCGAGGTGACATCCGGTAGTTTCACCGGAGCCGGCGTGGCGGAATTGGCCGCAGGCGACGCTGAGCCGCTGCTCGTCGTACCACTGCTCGATGTGCCGCCACTGGATGAACCACCGGTCGCCGCGGTCGGAGTGTTGTCCGAGCTGCCGCAGGCGGCCAGGAAGGCAAGCGCGCTCGCTCCGATCCCGAGCTGAAAGGCGCGACGGAGGAACTGACGCCGGTTATAGGCAGCGGCGTGCGGCGAGACGTGCTGTTGCGACAGCAGGAAGCGCAAGAAAAATTCGTCATGATCCATTGGGACTACCTCCACCTCAACATGACGAATCGATCGACTGCCAGGTCATCCGATCGACCGTTGCTCTCCAATCGGCGCCGGGGCGACGCGAGCGCACGCGTTGATCCGCTCCCGGCCGTGACCCTTGCTCGGCGGCACCTCCTTACGACGTCTACCAGCCGGATCGCGATCCGATCCGCGCGTCAACCGCTACTCCACCTCCGTCACGATCACCGTGCGCAGCCGCTCGGAACGACGGCGCAGCAGTTCGGCGGAGACAAAGAGTGTGGCGGTAAAGACGATCAGCAGCGTCGAGACGGCGGCGATGGTCGGGTCGATCTCAAAGCGGATACTGTCCCACATCTTCCTCGGCAGCGTCACGGCGCCGGTGCCGGAGACGAAGAGCGCGACGATCAACTCGTCCCAGGAGGTAATGAAGGCGAAGAGCGCACCGGCCATGACGCCCGGCCGGATGATCGGCAACGTCACCTGGCGGAATGTCTGCCAGCGGTTGGCGCCGAGATTCATGGCGGCGAATTCGAGCCGCTCGTCGAAGCCGTAGAGCGTCGCCGAGACGTTGACGACCACGAACGGCACCGCGAGCGCGGTGTGCGCCACGATCAGCGCGATCGGATGGCCGATCAGACCGATGCGGGCGTAGAAAAAATAAAGGCCGATCGCAACGATGATCGACGGCACGACCATCGGTGAGACGAGGAAGGTGTTGATCGACTGCCGCCCGCGAAAGCGTCCGCGCACCAACCCGAGTGACGCGGCCGTGCCGAGCAAGGTCGCCAAAACCATCACTGAACAGGCGATCCACAAGCTAAGAAAGGCGGCGTTGCGCCAGTCCGAGCGGCTGAAGAACTTGTGATACCACTGCAAGCTGAAGCCGGGCGGTGGGAAGGTGAGATAGTGCGCCGACGAAAACGAGAGCGGGATGACCACCAGAATCGGGAAGATGAGATAGAGAATGATCAGCCCAACAACGACGTAGAGAATCCAGCGCCCCGCTGACGTGCGCGGCTGTGACCGACGGCGTTCGAGCTTCATCGTGCCCCGGCTCATGAGCGCACCTCACCGAAGATCTTCTCGACGCCGAGAATCCGGTTGAAGATCACGAAGATGAGCAGCGCCCCAACCAGCAGTACAGCCGCCAGCGCCGAGGCGAAGGCCCAGTTGAAAAGATCGACCTGTTGCGCGATCAGCACCGAGATCATCAGATCTTTCGGTCCACCGACCAGCGCCGGTGTGATGTAAAAGCCAAGCGACAGGATGAAGACGAGTAGGCAGCCAGCCGCGACACCCGGCAACGAAAGCGGCAGCATTACCTGGCGGAAAACGGCGCTCGGTCGGGCACCGAGCCCCTCGGCCGCACGGAGCACGCTCCGATCGATGCCGCGCATGACGCTGTAAAGCGGCAGGATCATGAACGGCAGCAGAATATGCACCATCGAGACGTAGACTGCGAAACGCGTATTCAGCAGTCGCAGCGGCTGATCGATGATGCCGAGCGATTGAAGCAGTTCATTGATAATCCCCTGCCGCCCGAGCAGCACCATCCAGGCATAGGTGCGTACCAGAATGCTCGTCCAGAACGGCACCAGCACCAGCACGATGAGCAGATTCGATTTCGTCGTCGTGACGCTGGAAATGAGGTAGGCGACCGGATAACCGAGGATGAGCGTGCAAATCGTGACGACGATGCTGATCCAGACGGTGATCCACATCACATGTACGTAAACATTGGTTTGAACCAGATGACTGTAATTGGTCAGCGACCAGGTCGGCTCGCTCACACTGCGGAAGAGCATGGCGATCACCGGATAGGCGTAGAAGAAAAGAAGATAGAGAATGAGTGGGATGACGACCGCGATGTAGCGCAATTGCACCTCACGGCGCAGCCGTGCCAGCGTGGCGCGGTTGCGTCCAGCGCTCTCCGTCTGATCGGCGATGGAAACGCTCGCGGTCGATTCGGCCAAGGCCCTGCCTCGTTCCTCAGTCAGTGGCGATCGAAACGATACGCGTGTCCTCAACGTGCCATTCGAGCTCGACCCGGTCGCCCGGTTCGAAATGGCGAATGCCATAGCGCAGCGGCTGCTTCAGCGTGAGCCGCAGCCCGCGCTCGGTTTCGACGACGTAGCGGCGCATCTCGCCGATGAATGTCCCCTCGCGCACCGTTGCACTCAGTCGGTTGAGCGGCGCGAGCGGCTCCGATACCCGTTCTTCGGCGAAGCTCAACTTCTCCGGCCGCACGGCCAGCACGACCTCCATGCCGCTCATCACGTCCTCACGCCCAACGGCGGAGATGACTTCGTCTCCGACACGCACCGGATTGACATGGTCGCGACCATCCAGTGCGGTCCCTTCGAGGAAGTTCGATTCACCGATGAACTCAGCAACGAAGCGGCTGTTCGGCCGGTCGTAGAGATCGATCGGACTGCCGAGCTGTTCGATCCGACCCTGGTTCATGACCGCGATGCGGTCCGACATCACCAGTGCCTCTTCCTGATCGTGCGTCACATAGATAAAGGTGATGCCGAGCTCTTCGTGCAGGCGGCGGATTTCGAGTTGCAGGTTTTCGCGCAGCTTCTTGTCGAGCGCGCCAAGCGGCTCGTCCATGAGCAATACGCGCGGGTTAAAGACGATG
>JAICWZ010000192.1 GCA_025966355.1 Thermomicrobiaceae bacterium | reverse complement strand
TGGATCGCGCTGACACTTTTGATCATTACCGGCGTTCTGAATGGAGAGCGTCGCAGCGTCTCCTGGGAACACCTGACCGACAGCGGCTACGGCCAGATTCTCTTCACCAAATTGATCTTCGTCGCCTTCGTCATCGTGGTGACGTTGGTGCACGCGCTTTATTTTGGACGCCGCATCACGGAACTCGCCGAACGCTCGGCCACGATCGGCTACGACGATCCAAAGATCGCCGAAGAACGGCGCCGCCTGCAGATTCTGTCCGGCGTCCTCTCCGGCCTCAACTTGCTCCTCAACCTGATCGTGGTGTTACTGGCGGCGGCCTTGGTGGCGTAGAGACGAGGTTGTTACTCGCGCAGAGACGCAGAGACGCAGAGTTCCTAATTTAAAAAATCTCTGCGTCTCTGCGCGAGTTATTCGTTTAGCCTTGCCGGGATTCGGCGGTTACCTCGTCAGCTGTGCGTTTGCGGAAGCGGACTTCGGCGATGCGCAGGCCGTCGAGGGCGGTGACTTCGATAACGTACGGCCCGACGACAACGTCATCGCCAAGCTCCGGCCGCTGGCCGAGCGCCGAGAAGACGAAGCCGCCGATCGTGGTGCTTTCGTCCGCCTCGAGATCGAGCCCAAAATGCTCGCGAATGTCGGACAGGTGCGTCAGGCCGTTGACCCTGGCGCTGCCGTCCGGCTCGTCGATGATATCAGCGCCGGGCAGGTCGAATTCGTCCGGCACCTCACCGACGACGCGCTCCATGATGTCGTCCAGCGTCACCATGCCGGCGGTGCCGCCATATTCATCGACGGCGATCGCGAGATGCGTCCGGTGTAGCTTCATCTCGTCGAGCAAGGAATCGATTGGTAGCGACTCGGGTACGGTGAGCACCGGTCGCAGCACGCGGCGCAAGTCGAAGGCGGAGCGCTCGGTTTCGCCGCCGAGCACGAAGTCGACCAGATCCTTGACGTAGAAGACGCCGAGAATATCATCCAGATCGCGACCGAAGACCGGATACTGGCCGAACTTGTGTGCGCGAATCAGCTCCGTAACGTAATCGAGCGTGGCGCCGGCCGGTGCCGCGATCAGTTCGGTACGCGGCACCATGATGTCGTCGGCCGTGAAGTCGTGAAAGACGAAGGCGCGCCGGATGATCTCTTCTTCCGTCTCGAACAGTTCGCCGCTCTCGGTGCTGGCGGCGACGATCAGCCGCAACTCCTCCTCGGTGTAGATCAGGCTATGTCCAACGGCCGGCTGCACGCCGACCAGGTGCAGGAATGACTGGCCGACCCAGTTCATGGTGAAGATGATCGGCCGGAAGGTCGTCAGGAAAATGCGCACCGGCGGCGCGACCATGAAGGCCGTCCGCTCTGGATATTGCAGCGCCAGCGATTTCGGCGCGAGTTCACCGAAGACGACGTGAAAGAAGGTGATGAGCGAAAAGGCGATGATGAACGAGATCGTATGCGCGCTGGCATCGGCCCAAGATGGGGGCAAGATCGCCTCAAGCGCCGGATCGAGGAAGGCAGCGATGGCCGGTTCGCCGACCCAGCCGAGTCCGATGCTGGCGATTGTGATGCCGAGTTGGGTCGCGGCCACGAAGCCATCGAGATCGTGTAGCGCGCTCAGCACCGGCCGGGCGCGCGCGACGCCCTCATCGACCAGCGACTCGATCCGGCTGCGTCGCACCGACACGAGTGCGAATTCGGTCGCGACGAAGAACCCGTTGGTGATGACCAGGGCCAAGACAACCAGCAGTTTTATGAGGATGTCCATAGCTCAGAGCCTACCTGCTTTGCACGCACGCGGCAAGGCGGCCGCCGGCGTTTAGAGCGAGGCGCTGAGATACCGCTGTCCGCTCGGGGTGGGGCTGCCGCCGCTCGGTTCCTCCGTCACGCCGAGCGCCGAAAAATGCTCCAACGGCTCGCTGCTGCTGAGGCGGATGGTGAGGAAGCCACGACCCTTGTTATCGACCGTGAACGTACCAGCGTTGATGCGCTGGCTACCGTTCGAGAGCCAGGCCTGATAGGTCTTCCCGGCGGGCAACGCCGGCAGATCCTGCACGATGAGCCAGGCAAGACGGCCTGTCTCCTGCGCACAGAGGAAGCCGGTCGCCTGCCCGGCCTGTGGTCCGGCCGCCGCCACGTCGTACCAGACGAGCGGCACTGCCGCGCGCGTGCCCGATGCCTGCGTGGCAGCGGGAGCCGCGCCGTTCGAATCACGCAATTGCAGCACGATATTGCCGGCCAGGAGCACGACGATAAGCGCGGCCGCGATCGACGCGATCCAGCGCCAGGGCATGACGCGCGTCACCGGCGCCGGAGCTGGTGTCCCGGCCGGTTCGTCCCCAAGTTGGCTCAGGAATGAGGCACGAAGGCCGGCGGGCGGCTCGATCTGGGGTGCGGCAAAGCCGACCAGATCGACCGTATCGCTCAGCCGGTCGAGCTCCTGACGACATTCGCGACATTCGAGCAGATGTTGCGCCACCTCGGCACCTTCGTCCGCATCAAGCGCACCAATCGCGACCGCGCTCAACAACGGACGGACTTCCTCACACGTGAGCGAAGTCTGCCGGGGACGCGGTTTCGGTTCCACGTTCGTTTACCTCAGATCCCGAGGACTCGGGAGCGCCCACCGCATTCACGTCACTGATTTTACGCTAACTGTCGATGGATGGATTAAGCACCCGCTACCGCGAGGTACT
Source organism: Thermomicrobiaceae bacterium (assembly GCA_025966355.1). Classification (GTDB taxonomy): domain Bacteria; phylum Chloroflexota; class Chloroflexia; order Thermomicrobiales; family Thermomicrobiaceae; genus CALAGB01. The sequence goes on along the minus strand of JAICWZ010000192.1, from coordinate 2,056 downwards.
GCGCGGTCTCACCAGCGGACGCGCCTCCCTCGCGCTTACGACTGGGGGTAGACGACGAGCGACATGCCGTCGAAGTAGCCCCAGGAACGCATGAAATCATCCCAGGAGAACTGGCGATAGTTGCCGTCGCCCGGATCGGCGACGTAGACGCCATTCGCGTCGTAGCCATACACGACAACCACGTGTTCCTGCGGCACCAGCGCGAAGCGATTGCCATCGACCGTGTCATAGGTGCGGGTCTGCACCGAGGCGAGATTTGTCACCCAGGTCACGACCGGCCGGCCCTGATCGATCTGGTCGGTCAACAGTTCCTTGTTGCCATCGGCATAGAAGACGTTGCCGGTGTAGCCGTAGTTGCTCAAGATCGGCACGAATGGCTCGGCATAGACGCCGTAATTGTCGGTGCTCCCGAAGGCGCCGGTGATATTCCCGCGAAAGCCGAGGTGCGGATTCGGGTTCTGCGGCAGATTTTCGATGAAAACCCACTCGGATACCTGACTGCCCCAGTAGGCGGTCGCCATGCTGACTGCCGCCGCCTCGCAGCTGAGCGGCAACGATTGATGCATCACCGGCATCGCGCGCAGCGTGGTGGCGCCGTTCTGCGTCGTGGCGCCGCCATCGGGAATCTGCAACAGTTCACCGACTTCGAGCACATTCGGGTCGGTAATATCGTTGACTTCGACAAGCGCCGAGAGCTTCACATCATACATTTTCGCGATTTCGCCGAGCGTTTCACCGGCCGAGACGAGATGCAGCTTCGGGTTCTCCGAGCCAGGTGGAACCTCCGCCTGCTCGGTTGCGTTCGCGGAGACGGCCGGAACCTTCAGCCGCGTGCCGACAACGATCACGTTCGGATTCACCAGGTTGTTCGCCTGCGCCAACGCCTCGACCGTCATCCCGTATTTCTGTGCGATCTCGTACAGCGTATCGCCCGCCTGCACGACGTAGATGCGCACATCGGTGCCGCCGCTGGCCGGAGCGGGCGGTGGAGTGCTCTCATCCGGAACGACCAACGTGGTACCGGCAACGATCAGGTTGGGGTTCGAGAGTTGGTTCGCCTGCGCCAGCGCGGCAACCGACGTGTTGTAGCTGGCCGCGATTTGCCCCAGTGTCTCACCGGGCTGCACCTGGTGATTGGCCGCCGCCGCGGCCTGTGTGCCGAGCAGCAACGCACCCGCGACAACCGCCGATGCGGTCGCACCGCGCCCCTTCGTGAGCCGCCAGCCGGTCTCCGCGCGCCGGCCGACCAGGGCGCGCCGGCCGAATTGATGCAGCGCCGGCGCCTGGACCGCGTCCGTTCGCTGCTCGATGTGACGATGCTCATTCCGATACCGCAGGCGCTCCGCATAAAGCGCGACGAGGCCATCCCTGGCCCGGCTCTGCTCCTCCGACATCGCGAACCCCCATTTGCGTGTAGTCGAATGACTGGGACGTACGGACTGTACGTACATTCGAGTCTAGCATGGGAGTGACTGCGAGGCAAGAATCGGCTAGCGATCGCGCGGACTGAGATATTCACGAACGTGATCGCCAGTGGCGACGAGCGCGCGATCGGCGATGTCGATGAAGAGACCGTGATCGACAACACCGGTCAACGCTTTGAGCGCCTGCGCCAGACGATCGGGCTGCTCGATCGGGCCAAAGACGACGTCGAGGATGTAATTGCCGTTGTCCGTCACGAAGGGCGAATCGCTCGCGTCCGTACGCAGCGTTGACGCTCCGCCAAGCTTCCCGATCCGCGTCGCGGGCACGCGCCAGCCGTAGGGCAGCACTTCGACCGGCACCGGATGCCGGCCGCCGAGCCGCTCGACGATCTTGGACGCATCGGCCACGATGATGACCTCGTTCGAGGCGACGGCGACCAGCTTCTCGCGTACCAGTGCGCCTCCCTGACCCTTGATGAGTGCCAGTGATTCCGAGTCGATTTCGTCGGCGCCGTCGATCGTCAGGTCGATCCGTTCCACGTCCTGCAACGCGACGAGTGGGATGCCGAGCCGGCGCGCCAGATCCTCGGAACGACGCGAGGTCGGCACACCGCTGATGCGCAGGCCGGCCG